>NZ_JBKEVG010000035.1:0-743 GCF_056356955.1 Bifidobacterium sp. LH_419 | reverse complement strand
GACGAACACACCGGTCGCCACCGGCAAGGCGAAGCACGCCCACGACAACCAACCAAAACCCGACACATCAACCCCCTACAGAATTGACAAAAACATAGGAACACCCCCCCTCCTAGGGGGAGCTGTCCGGCTACGCCGGACTGAGGGGGTACGTCACGTGCCGCCCACTCTCTTGACAATCCAGCCCAATCCTGCTCCACTCCCGAGGAGCTGTCCAACTCCGCTGGACTGAAAGGGGATTTTCGTATATGTCTGTGCCCCTTGCAAGAGAAGACAGCTTCGCTCCCGAACCGGAAACATCATAGATGAGATTCCAATCCGCATCCTCGTGAGAGGAGCGACGACGGGCAACGCGTACTTAGATTGGTCCTTCATATTCCAATCCACGCCCCTCGCGAGAGAGGCGACGGAGGACAACCGGTCGTAGGTGTCATGTTCGGTAATTTCAATCCACGCCCCCCGCGAGAGGGGCGACTGCCCATCAGGGCCAGACTCTGCGAAAGCGTGGTATTTCAATCCACACCCCTCGCGAGAGGGGCGACGATCTTGCAGATGCGGGGAGGATTCTGGGTATGAATTTCAATCCACGCCCCTCGCGAGAGGGGCGACCTCCAAGGGGGTGTCGTCCGGCCGCTTCTCATTCATTTCAATCCACGCCCCTCGCGAGAGGGGCGACCTCCAAGGGGGTGTCGTCCGGCCGCTTCTCATTCATTTCAATCCACGCCCCTCGCGAGAGGGGCGAC
>NZ_JBKEVG010000034.1:0-917 GCF_056356955.1 Bifidobacterium sp. LH_419 | reverse complement strand
GGGCTGAGCCGTGAAGCGGAGAGCCCGGTGGGCTCTCCGTAGGCGAAGGCGAGCGACAGCGAGCTGATATGAGGTCGGCCGTAGGCCGTCCTTGATTGCGGTCGGGCTCCCGGCGTAGGCCGACTGGGGGAGAGACAGCGGCCGCAGGCCGCGGGAAACGGAATCGGCCTGCGGCCGATGCAATATCCCCGCGGCCTGCGGCCGCTCTTCTTCTCTCCCTCCGTCATCGCTTCGCGATGACACCTCCCTCGCAGAGGGAGGCAATGGTGGCTGGCCTTATGCCGGTTCGCCTGTCGGCTCGCGCATCGCCTACAAACGCCTCCGGCGCTTGTCTCATCGAGGCCCCGTGCCCGATCCACGGCACATCAACCTAAGCAACACGCAATGCGCCTAAGAAACGAGGCAGCGCATCCGAAAACCCAGATGCACGCAGTCACAGCGCGCCACACAAGCCTCTCCCAGCGCGATTTCCCCCAGTTGCGGCAGCCGCCCTGCCACAACTCCGCTCTCACGAGCTTATGTGGCATGCGCCGACGCCTACGGCGGGCAAAACCAGCGAGCAGGCACCATGGATACGACAAGAGGCCGTGGGCGGGGATTCTGGGATGGAATTCTCGCTCACGGCCCCTTGGGGTTGTGGTGTTGTGCGCAAGACTAGGAGCGGCTGGGGGCCGCTGTCTCTCCCCCAGTCGGCCTACGGCCGACAGCCCCCTCGTCAGAGGGGGCTTAGAGAACCGTTAGGCCTGGCGCTTGCGCCAGATAGTCAGGGCGACGCCGGCGGCGGCCAGCACGGCGACCACACCCAGCACGCCCGCCACGGCGGCACCCGTCTTGGACAGGACGCTACCAGTGTTCGGCGCAGGCGTAGGCTGCGGCTTCGGAGTCGGCGGGTTCGTGGTGTCGTACGCGAACGTGTA
>NZ_JBKEVG010000033.1:0-1331 GCF_056356955.1 Bifidobacterium sp. LH_419 | reverse complement strand
CAACAATCAGCAGACCGTAAACCATGCCCCAGGACACCCGTCAGGCATGCCCCAGGACATGACGTCAACCATGCCCCGAGACATACGTCAACTATCCGCTGAAACTAGACAGTATCCCAACAGGGGTATCCCGGGGATATACGGTCTGAAATCGCCCTCGGCGCCCGGAATATCCCCATCCGAGTACCCCTCGTAACGCAGATGGCCTTTCACGAAGCGGCGAAAGTACCCCTTCTAGCGAAGAAACATGCAACCGACGTCGAAGAGCAGCCATGACCACTACCGTCGACCGATTTGGTGCAGCCAGGTCACCACGGCCTGGGTGAGGGTGGCGGCGCCGAGCTTGCGGCGTGCGCGCAGCGAATGTGTGCGCACGCTCGCCGGGGTGATGTCGAGCCGGTCGGCGATCTCGTTCTGCGTCAGTCCGTCCGCCGACATCGCCAACACCTGCGATTCCTGAAAGCTCAGCCGCGATGTGGCCGATACTCCGGCAGCATCGGCCACATCGACACCGGCACCGGCAGATCGAGCGGCCTGTGCAAGCAGCCGCCGCCGAGCCTCCTCCGGCGGCAGGAACCGCGCGGCGTCATCAGCCTCGTCCGGGTTATCAGCAATCCCACCGCCGGAGCCGATGCCGGTATCGGGGGCCCCGACTCCGGCTCCTATCCCGCCATTGCCGGGTTTGCCTCCGATACTGTTACCATTCCGGCGACGACCGCCATCATCCGCGGAGCCGCCACTCCGATGCCCGTCGGCGCTACTGGGACCACCGGCGTCAACGCCTTCTCTCCGCGGCGTCGGCACGGCGAACACGCGCCCGGCGCGGGCGAGCCGGATGGCCCGTTCCAGCCACGGGTAGTCGGCCTTGCCGACGATGCCCTGCGCACCGGCGCGCGCGGCGTCGCGCCGGTAGCGTTCGGGTGGGTACGCAGTGATGACGAGCATCGCGCATTCCCCGTTGCCGGCGCGCAGCCGACGGCACACCTCCGTGCCGAGGTCGTCGCCGAGTTCCGCGTCGACGAGCAGCACATCCGGCCATCGTTCGTCCTCAAGGCAATTGACGATGGCCTGCCGCCCCGACGACGCGGTCCAGATGACGTGGAAGTCGTCGTTGCGTTCCAGCAGCGCGGCGAGCGCCTTCACGGTGATGACGTCGTTGTCGACGATCCCGACGGTGATGACGCTCATTCCCGAGCCTCCCCATCTATCCCGGCCCCCTCGGCCTGAACTGCGCCCCGATTGCTGGACGTGGTTTATTAAGGGTACCTGATCAGGCTGTGGGGGACATGTTCCGGAATTCCTCCGGGGTGTGTCCCCCGAGTCGTTTCTGG
>NZ_JBKEVG010000032.1:0-1561 GCF_056356955.1 Bifidobacterium sp. LH_419 | reverse complement strand
TGTATTGTCTCGGGGCATAGTTGACGCATGTCTTGGGGCATGGTTGACGGGGTCTCCTGGGGCATGGTTTACATGTGTGTTGGGGCATCGTTGGCACCGGGTACGGGTTTGCGGTACTGGTAGTCGCGGGTGGTGTCGAGGGTCTGTTCGGCGAGGATCTCGCCGGTGGCGGGGTCGATGACGGTGATGATGCCGTGGTTGATTTCCAGTTCCATGGTCTTGCCGGCGTTCTTCCTGCCGACGTTGACGGTGCGCCGTCCGCCCGCGATGCCTTTCTGCCTGATGCAGCCGTCTTTGCTGACCTTGTGGAGTTTGGCGGGGACGGTGACATCCACCCGCGTGGGTTCCGTTCGCTCGGCGACGGGGATCGGCCTGCGTCGTCCGCTTTTCCTTTCGATGGCATCCCGTTCGCGCGCATGCCGTGCTTCCTCGTCGCGCCTGGCTTGTTCGCGGGCGGCGATCTCGGGGTCGGGGCCGGCCTTGCCCTTCGCCTCGTACGCTTCCTTGGGCGTGCGACGGTTCAACGCCCGGTGGGGGCGCTCCTCGTTGTATTCGCGGCGGAACTCGTCGAGCTGCCTGTCGAGCGCGTCGAGATCGCGTGCGAGGGGCCGGGCCATGAGCCATTGCTTCAACGTGCGGTGCCAGCGTTCGATCTTGCCCTGCGTCTGGGGGTGATACGGTTTGCCGTTCTTCTGGCGCACGCCCATCAGGGCGAGCAGACGTTCGAACGATCCCGGTTCGGCCGACAAAAGCCGGGTCGTGTACACGGTCCCGTTGTCGGTGAGCGTGGACGCGGGGATCCCGTACATGGAGCACGCCTCGCGGAACGATGATTCGATCGTCTCCATCGTGACCGTCGAGAACGCGCGCGAATACAGGAGGAAACGCGAATGGTCGTCGAGCCAGGAGACGATCAGCACGTCCGTGCCGTCCGCGAGCGGCCAGTGGGTGAAGTCCGACTGCCACGTCTCGTTCGGCAATGCGGCCTCGAACCTCGCGTACGACGACTTCGGCCGCTTGCGCGGCTCGGGCTTGACCAGGCCCGCGTCCTTGAGGATCCGGTGAATCGTGGAGTTCGCGGGAGGCGTGACGCCCTCGCGCTCCAGGCGGGCGGCGATGGACTCCGCGCCGGCGTCCAAACCCTTGGCGACCAGTTCCCGTCGGATCGCGGCGATCCGTCCGGCCAGACGCGCGTCGGTCCTGTTCGCGATGCGATGCGCGCGCTTGGAACGCGGCAGGAGCCCGACCTCGCCTTCCCGTTCGTACCGACGTTTCAGCTCGTGCGCCCACTGGCGCGTCACTCCATAGCGGCGGGCCGCCTCCGTAACCGGCACGCCCGAGAGGATCGTGTTGACAATGGCCTTGTTACGCAGGAACTCGCTGCGAACATCCCCGTTGCCTTCGACGGATGGTGATGCCGACTGCTGCAATTGTGTATCCATACACCGGTCAACAATCAGCAGACCGTAAACCATGCCCCAGGACACCCGTCAGGCATGCCCCAGGACATGACGTCAACCATGCCCCGAGACATACGTCAACTATCCGCTGAAACTAGACA
>NZ_JBKEVG010000031.1:0-1602 GCF_056356955.1 Bifidobacterium sp. LH_419 | reverse complement strand
GGGTTATAGGAACCAAACGTGGTGTTTTAGAAATCCCGGGCGTGGTGTGGATGCTGTCGCAGGATTTCCGTTGTCTTCCTTTCCTTTTGCATCCAGGCCGAAGCTCGATGGATGATTCCCGTGATGCCGATGATGGCGCAGGCCAAGTCGACGCCAACGCGGGTGATGTTCATGGCGCTGCCATTCGCGGAAGGGATGAGGATCGCGATCATGTCGATCAGGCTTTGCGTTAATTGCATGGCGAATTCAATGATTTCCATGCATGACGGCTATGCGCGTCGGTCTGCGGGTCAACGGACGTGTCCCTTGCGGATATAGAAGCCGGGTTCGTTGGCGGGGTCGTCATGGTTATTAGCCTGGATGCCGTCGTCATAGGGCTTCGGCGAATCGTCGCCGTCCTTGTCCCGAGCGTGGCCGCTGACCAGGGGCCGCCAGTGTTCGGGCCTGATCAGTGATGTGGGGTCCGGGGATCCGCTTTTCATGTAGCATACCCATTCGCAGGCGCGTCTCATGTGTCCCTCGGGAAGCCCGTGGTGGTCGAGGAGCACGTGCTTGATCGGCGAGTTGACGCCTCCCTCCAGCCGGTTCGTGGTGCGCGCCACCGGTCCACCCGCCGTCAGCGAGGGCTCGAGGAACGCGAACAGTTTGCCCTCGCGAAATAGCTTCTCCAATCTCCGGTAGCAGCGCCTGAGTTCCTGGTGGGTCCACCACCACTCCTGCCTGACGGCCTTCGGGTTCGCGGGATCGTCCTTCGCGAGGGTGCGTTCGTTGATGAAGTCCTTCCAGCGGATGTGCCATGCGTTGAGGGCCTCGCCCCACCGGGCCGCGTCCTCGGCGTCATGGATCTTGGTGAGCCGGTCGGAGAGTTTCTTGAGCTCCTTGCCCGCCTGAAGCCTGGGCTTTGAGGTCAGGTCGGTCCTCGTGTTGCGCTGCACGTGCACCAGACAACGCTGGATGCGCGTGCCCGGCCATGCCTCACGGCAGGCGTTTTCCGCACCGCGCAGGCCGTCCGTTACCAGCACGTCGGGCGCGGGGATGCGGGAGAACAGTGCAATGTAGGCCGCTTTCGACTCATGCGAGCACCACTGGGAACCCAGTATCTCGCCCGTCTCGCCGTCGATCGCGACGATCAGGCACCAGTCGTGGTTCATGTACGTGCCATCCGCCATCACCGTATGGCGTCCGGCCGTCGGAGGCGGGATGACGGGCCGGATGTTCCAGCACCATTGGATGCGTTTGCGGAACGCGCGCGGCCCCGGACCCATGTCACCCTGTGTCCTGCCGGAAAGCAACCAGTCGAGGAAGGCTCGCAGGTCGGCGTCGTGCTTCCTGTCCGGCCTGGGCGCGGTGGTCCCCAGGGAGCAATTCGCGCACTTCCAGCGTTGGGAGCCGGCGGCCGTCCTTCCGTTCTTCCTCATCGGTTTTCCGCATACCGGGCACAGCCGGGCCCTCTTCGACTTCGTCCTCATGCACCCATCGAACAGGCATCAGCCGGCCGAACCGGCGGTCTTTAACGCGACATCGTGTTAAAACCAACCCGACACGCCTACTGTCACAAGGCCAAACCCCGGTCATAAACACCACGTTTGGTTCCTATAGCCC
>NZ_JBKEVG010000030.1:0-1850 GCF_056356955.1 Bifidobacterium sp. LH_419 | reverse complement strand
GCCAGGCCGGACTGCCAGTACTTCTGCAGGCACAGGAACGCGACCACCAACGGGATGATCGTGATCAGCGAACCCGTGATCACCAGGTTCTGGATCGCCTGACCGCCCGCCGTGGAAGCCTGGTCCTTCCACTGGTTCAAGCCGATCGTCAACGGATACCAGTCCGCGTCCTTCAACATGATCAACGGCAGGAAATAGTTGTTCCACGTCGCCACGATCGTGAACAAGGCGGTAGTCACGATACCCGGCGCCAACAAGGGCAGGCTGATCTGCCAGAACGTGCGGAACTCCGACGCACCGTCCACGCGCGCCGCCTCAAGAAGCTCGGTCGGCACGGCCTGCTCCGAGAAGATCCACATCAGATACAAGCCGAACGGGGAGATCAGCGAAGGGATGATCATCGCCCACGGCGTGTTCGTCAATCCCAGCTTCGCGAACAGGAGGAACTGCGGGACCGCCAAGGCGATGCCCGGCACCGAAATACTGCCGATGATCACCGCGAACACGGCCTTGCGACCAGGGAACCGGAACTTCGCCAACGCGTAGCCGCCCATGATCGCCAACAAGGTCGCGCCGCCCGCGCCCACCACCACATACAGCAGGGTGTTCACCAGCCAACGGCCGAAGATACCATCCTGGTACGTGAACACCGTCACGATGTTGTCCCACAGGGCGAAGCTCTTGCCGAACCCGAGGCCGAACGTCGACGTGAAGTCGGCCTGCGTCTTCGTCGCGTTGATCATCAGATACACGAACGGGAACAGGCAGTACACCGCGAAGATCGCGCACAACACCGTCATCAACGTGCTGCGACGCGGATTGTTCACGTTCGCGAACCCGGACTTCTCCGCACGGCGCCGCTCGGCCGCCTCGTCTTTGGCGACCCGCTTCTGCCTGGCCTTCTCCGCCGCCCTCGCGGCCTTCTCCTGCGCCTTGAGCTCGGCCGGAGTCAACGTCTCGATACCCGTCGTCGCACTCACTTCATCTGCTCCTTCATGCTGTTCAACTGCACCGCATACGCGATCGCCATCGTGATCACCGCCATCACGATCGCCAACGCGGCCGCGTAATTCGACTGGTTGCCCGAGAACGACAGGTTGTACGCGTACATGTTCGGCGTGTAGTACGTCGTGATCGCGTTGCCCGGCACCATGTTCTGCAAGATCGAAGGCTCGTTGAACAACTGGAACGAACCGATGATCGAGAAGATCACCGTGATCGCCAACGAACCCCTGAGCTCCGGCAGCTTGATCGACTTCACGATCTGCCACTCCGACGCGCCATCAATGGAAGCCGCCTCATACAGGGAATGCGGGATCGTGGACAGCGAGCTGTAGAAGATCAGCATGTTGTAGCCCGTGAACTCCCACGTGTTGATGTTCCCGATCGACGCCAACAACACGTTCGGCGCGAACATGTCGATATTCACGCCCAACACGTCGTTCAGCGAACCCACCAGACCGTACTTCGCGCCATACACGAAACCCCAGATCAACGTGGACACCACCGCCGGCACCGCATACGGCAGGAACGTCGAGATACGGAAGAACTTCGTCCCATGCAACTTCATCGAATCGATCGCCAACGCCATCGCCGCCGCCAGGAACAACATGATCGGCACCTGCACCACCGTGAACAACGCCACACGACCCACAGAACTCCAGAACTGCTGATCACCCAACAGACGCGCGTAGTTCTGCAACCCCACGAACTGCGTCCCACCGATCATCTGCTTCTTAAAGAAACTGATATACACCGCATACACGATCGGGATGATGAACACGAACACGAACACCACCGCAAACGGACCCATGAACTTCCAACCACGCCAATCCGCCTTATGCCGGTTC
>NZ_JBKEVG010000029.1:0-1922 GCF_056356955.1 Bifidobacterium sp. LH_419 | reverse complement strand
AAGCCCTGTCGGCGGCTCCCCCAGGCCTATCGCGGCCCCACACGTCCTTCATCGGTCCTGTCCGCCAAGGCATCCACCACTGCGCCCTCACCAGCAACACACGAAAGCGTCACCGGCGAAAACCAAATTCGCGAATACATCGGACGACACATCAACACAACATGTCAAAATGATCACAAAACGACCGAACGAACACCCAAGACAAAAAAACATCTCGGAGTCCATTCGAAATCAACAGAAACAAGAAAAAAACTCTTTCTTGCTCGCGTCCACTATCCAGTTCTCAAACCACCAACACACACCCCGACCAGCCACACCGACGACAAGCCGGCAAGCCAAGCCAGGAAGGCATCGGACCCGCACACCGGAAGGAAACACCCTCCAGGAGTGGCGGTCCGGGAACCCAAAAGCATGCCGCACCACCCACAAGAGCCACCCCCAAAAGGGACGACCCGAAAAAGCCAACGATCTCTTCCACACCAGCAACCCCGACGCAAGCGGACTATCCGCTTCGCGGGGCACACACCGGCTTCCAAACAGAAGCCTGTATTCTCCGTAGAAAGGAGGTGATCCAGCCGCACCTTCCGGTACGGCTACCTTGTTACGACTTAGTCCCAATCACGAGCCTCACCTTAGACGGCTCCACCCCCTTACGGGGTTAGGCCACCGGCTTCGGGTGCTGCCCACTTTCATGACTTGACGGGCGGTGTGTACAAGGCCCGGGAACGCATTCACCGCGGCGTTGCTGATCCGCGATTACTAGCGACTCCGCCTTCATGGAGTCGGGTTGCAGACTCCAATCCGAACTGAGACCGGTTTTCAGGGATCCGCTCCATGTCGCCATGTCGCATCCCGCTGTACCGGCCATTGTAGCATGCGTGAAGCCCTGGACGTAAGGGGCATGATGATCTGACGTCATCCCCACCTTCCTCCGAGTTGACCCCGGCGGTCCCCCGTGAGTCCCCAGCCGAACTGCTGGCAACACGGGGCGAGGGTTGCGCTCGTTGCGGGACTTAACCCAACATCTCACGACACGAGCTGACGACGACCATGCACCACCTGTGAACCCGCCCCGAAGGGAAACCACATCTCTGCGGTCGTCGGGAACATGTCAAGCCCAGGTAAGGTTCTTCGCGTTGCATCGAATTAATCCGCATGCTCCGCCGCTTGTGCGGGCCCCCGTCAATTTCTTTGAGTTTTAGCCTTGCGGCCGTACTCCCCAGGCGGGATGCTTAACGCGTTGGCTCCGACACGGGACCCGTGGAAAGGGCCCCACATCCAGCATCCACCGTTTACGGCGTGGACTACCAGGGTATCTAATCCTGTTCGCTCCCCACGCTTTCGCTCCTCAGCGTCAGTAACGGCCCAGAGACCTGCCTTCGCCATTGGTGTTCCTCCCGATATCTACACATTCCACCGTTACACCGGGAATTCCAGTCTCCCCTACCGCACTCCAGCCCGCCCGTACCCGGCGCAGACCCACCGTTAAGCGATGGGCTTTCACACCGGACGCGACGAACCGCCTACGAGCCCTTTACGCCCAATAATTCCGGATAACGCTTGCACCCTACGTATTACCGCGGCTGCTGGCACGTAGTTAGCCGGTGCTTATTCAACAGGTACACTCAACCAGAAGCCTTGCTCCCTGCTAAAAGCGGTTTACAACCCGAAGGCCGTCATCCCGCACGCGGCGTCGCTGCATCAGGCTTGCGCCCATTGTGCAATATTCCCCACTGCTGCCTCCCGTAGGAGTCTGGGCCGTATCTCAGTCCCAATGTGGCCGGTCGCCCTCTCAGGCCGGCTACCCGTCGAAGCCACGGTAGGCCATCACCCCACCGTCAAGCTGATAGGACGCGACCCCATCCCATACCAGTAAAACCCTTTCCCAACACACCATGCAGCATATTGGAACATCCGGCATT
>NZ_JBKEVG010000028.1:0-3496 GCF_056356955.1 Bifidobacterium sp. LH_419 | reverse complement strand
AGTACAACACACTCTTGAGTTCTCAAACCACCACACACGGCCAACCCCGGAAACCAACCACACAAAGGAAAGAACCAGAAGCCGACCGGCAGCAAGAGAAAAACATACACCAACCCACGCCACACCGCAAACCAGCATGTGAAAACCACGCCCGAATCGTTGCAACGACGGCGTTCCCACGGCGTGTCGAAAACAGGCCCGACAAACCCGACAACCACATCATAACCCCACCCGACACACCACCACACCACCAAAAACCACCACCAGCCGGCGTGTCACAGGAATTCAACCAAACCAACCACCCCATTCACCAACACGACACCCCACAACCACAACCCGACAACCCCCTCAGCCCGCCACCGGCGGGCAGCTCCCCCTCACAGGGGGAGCACACTCCCCCCCCCCCCCCCCCCCCCCCCCCNCCCATTACCATGTTTGGTAGGTCCCGGTGGTCGGGGCCGGGTCGCCGGTTCCGGTATGGCTTTCCTGCCCTGTCGTTGATGATCCGGGGGGTGTTGTCGCCGGGAGCGGGGACGTTCGATGACCGCTGATAGGAACCAGGCCGGCCGCATGGACGCGTCGGGGCGCATGGCCCAGGTCTCTCGTAATGTGGATGCGGCACGGGCGTCCGGACTCCATCGACCGAGTCACGGCGGCCGACGGAACATCCCCATGACGGGAGGACAATGATGAGCCCGGACGACATCGACGTGTGGGTCGGCCTGGACGTGGGCAAGAGCGCGCACCACGCGTGCGCCCTCGACCGCGACGGGAACACCCTGTACGACAGGCCGCTCAAACAGGACGAGAACGCCATCCGCACGATGCTGGAACGCCTCTGCGAACACGGCCGCGTGCTGCTGGTCGTCGACCAGCCCAACACCATCGGCTCCCTGCCCCTGACCGTGGCCCGGAGCATGGGCGTCGCGGCCGCGTACCTGCCCGGAACGGCGATGCGCCGGACCGCGCAGCTCCTTCCCGGGACCGCGAAGACCGACCAGCGCGACGCGCACGTGATCGCGTGGGCCGCGCTCAGGCTCCCCGAGAGCCTCAGGGACGCCGGACCGGACGACGAGACCCTCGCCGCCCTGAAGCTGCTCGCCGGCCATGACGAGGACCTCGCCCACGAATCCACCCGCCACATCAACCGCCTGCGGAGCCTGCTCCTGCAGACCCACCCCGCGTTCGAACGCGCCCTCAAGGGCGACCGCATCACCCGCGACGCGACCCTCGCCCTGCTCGAGCACTACGGCGGGCCCGCCGGCATGAAAAAGGCCGGCATCGACCAGGTCAGGGCGTGGGCCAAGGACAACAAGCTGCGCGCCGGGACCATCATCGACGACATGTTCGAGGCGATCGGCCGGCAGACCCTCACCGTGCCCGGCACGCTCACGGCCGAGACCATCATCCCCTCGATCGCCCATGACATCAAGACCATCAAGGACCGGCGGCGCGACCTCGCCGCGCAGGTCGAAAGGCTCCTGGAGGACCACCCTCTTCTCCGGGTCCTGACGTCGATGCCCGGGGTGGGCGTCAGGACCGCGAGCAACATCCTCCTCGGCATAGGCGGAGACATCACCCGCTTCAAAAGCGCGGCCCACCTCGCCGCGTACGCCGGCATCGCCCCCGTCACCAGCCAGTCCGGCACCAGCATCAAAGGCGAACGCCCCGCCAGAGGCGGCAACAAACGACTCAAGAACGCATTATGGCAATCCGCGTTCGTCGCATCCACCAAACACCCATCCTCCATCGCCTACTACAAACGCAAGCGCGAACAAGGCAAACACCACAACGCCGCCGTCATCTGCCTCGCCCGACGCCGCTGCGACGTCATCTACAGCATGCTCAAGAACGGCACCCTCTACCAGGAACCGACCCTCGCCGCCTGAACACCACGAAGGACGAACACACCGGTCGCCACCGGCAAGGCGAAGCACGCCCACGACAACCAACCAAAACCCGACACATCAACCCCCTACAGAATTGACAAAAACATAGGAACACCCCCCCCGGCTCTGAACCGCACCCTGATTGTTGGACTGAAGTAATTCGGATTCGATGATTGGAGGTGCGGTTTCTCATGTCCGGGAATCGCAGGCGTCGTTATGACGATGGTTTCATGCGGCTCGTCGTTGGTGTCTTCCATGAGGGCCATGGCTATAAGGCCGCGGCGCGCCGGCTTGGCGTGTCCGTCGATACCGCGAAAAAATGGTTTCTGTCGTATCGGATCGGCGGGGAGGCGGCGCTCATGGGAGAACGCGGCGGCAGAAAGGCCTACGGCTACGAGACGAAGCTCGCGGCGGTGCGCGACCATGTGGAGCGTGGAATGACCGCGGCCGAGGTCATGGCCCGGTACGGGATCGCGAGCGTCTCGCCATTGCGCCGTTGGTGCCGCGAGTACCGGGCGGGCGGTCCGGAGGCGTTGCGTCCGAGGCCGAAGGGTCGGCCGAAGGGCGCGAAGTCCAAGCCGAAACCGGCACCCACGAGGGAGCGGCTTCTCGAGGAGGAGAACGAGTATCTCAGGGCGAGGGTCGCGTATCTGGAAAAAGCCCGCGCCCTGCTGGCGTCGAAGTCACCAACCGGGAGAAGTCGGTGATCGTCTCGACGCTGGCGGGGCTCGGCCATCCGCTCGCGTATCTGCTCAGGGCCGCCGGTCTGGCGCGGAGCACCTACTACTATCTCCGTTCCCATCCCATGCCGGTCACCCGTCCGGACATCGAGCCGATGGTCGCCGAGATATTCGCGCGCACGCCCAACGGGTGCGGCCACCGGCAGGTGCGCATGTGCCTCGTGCACGAGTCCGGCGTGCGCGTGAGCCACAAGAGCGTGCTGAAGGTCATGCGCCGCATGGGACTGGAGTGCCGGATACGCCGGCCGAACCCGTACCGGAGGTACAGCTCGTACAAGGGCGGGACGGGCGCCAAGCCGCCGAACCTGCTGGAACGCGACTTCGCGGCCGACCGGCCCTGGACGAAACTGGGCACCGACGTCACCGAGTTCAGGATCGCGGGAGGCAAGGCGTACCTCGCGCCCGTGTACGACATGGGGTCCAAGGAGATCATCGCCTGGGACATCAGCCGCCATCCCGACATGGCCCAGCAGCGGCGCCTGCTCTCCATGCTCGAGGAGAAGCTGCCCGAGGACGCGAACCCCATACTCCACAGCGACATGGGCTGGCAGTACCAGCACGCATGGTGGAGGAACAGGCTGACGGAGCTGGGCATACGCCAGTCCATGAGCCGCAAGGGCAACTGTCTGGACAACGCCGCCACCGAGCAGGTGTTCGGCCATCTCAAGGACGAGTTCTACACCGGCCGCCGGTTCGCCTCATACGAGGAGTTCAAGACCGGGCTGGACGCGTACATCGTCCACTGGAACACCAAACGACGCCAGAAACGACTCGGGGGACACACCCCGGAGGAATTCCGGAACATGTCCCCCACAGCCTGATCAGGTACCCTTAATAAACCACGTCCAGCAATCGGGGCGCAGTTCA
>NZ_JBKEVG010000027.1:0-8423 GCF_056356955.1 Bifidobacterium sp. LH_419 | reverse complement strand
GGCCACACACCACCACACACACCCCAACCAACACAATTCACCCACAACCAACCACACATTCACCCAACCCGACAACCCCCACAGCCCGCCCCGGCGGGCAGCTCCCCCTCACAAGGGGAGCACACTCTCCCCCACCCGGCACAGCCGGGAGCCCCCTCCACAAAGGGGGCCAGATTCAACGCCGGCGACCTCGACGTGCTCGACTCGGACAGCCACCCCTCAACAGAGAAATCCGGGGAGACGGGTCATTCCATGTCGAGCGGGACGGGGTGGTCGGGGGCGGGGAACGCTTGGGATAATTCCGCGTATTCCGCGTCTGTGAGCGGGGAATCGAGTACGGCGGCGTTGGCGAGCACGTGTTCGGGCACGCCGGAACGCGGGATGGCGATCATGTCCGGCTGGTGGAGCACGAACGCGAGCAGCACCTGCATCGGCGTGAACCCGTGCGCGGCCGCGACCTCGCGCACCGCCGCACTGCCGAGCAACCCGTCACGCAGACGCCCGGCCTGCGCGAGCGGACAGTACGCCATCACGGGGATATGCCTCTCGCGCAGCCATGGCAGCAGATCGACTTCGATGCCACGCGATCCCAGGTGGTAGAGCACCTGGTCGACGCAGCAATGCGATCCGCGGGACACATCCATCAGTTCGCGCATGTCGTTCAGGTCGAGGTTCGAGACGCCCCATCGGCGGATCAGACCGTCCTCGACCGCCTGTTCCATGCAGTCGACGGTCTCACGCAACGGCACGCTGCCGCGCCAGTGCAGCAGGTACATGTCGAGGTAATCGGTGCCGAGACGACGCAGCGACGCCTCCAGACTGCGGCGCAGGTGACGGCGTCCGGCGTTGTGCGGATACACCTTCGACACGATGTACAGCGATCCGCGATCGTACCCGTCGATCGCCGCGCCGACGAGCCGTTCGGCACCACCATCCGCGTACATCTCCGCCGTGTCGATCAGGCGCACTCCCGCGTCCAGTCCAGCGCGCAACGCCGCCGCCTCGTCGTCGAACGGCCGTCGTCCCTCGCCCAGATACCAGGTTCCCATGCCGAGCCGTGGCATCACGCTCCCGTCCGGCAGCGTCACCTCATCGCGCACATCTCGCGCACTATCCGCATGCAAGCCGTCAACCATTGCCATGCCTCCTCACCGGCATCGGCGGAGACCGGGCGGCGGCGCGATCCGTCACGTCGCCGGCCCGGCACCGGCCATCCGAGATGAACGGTACTTTCCCCACGATTCTATCGCGCGGTTCCCGTGATTCCCGGCGCAACATGGCCACGTGAGAATGGGTGGAGCGGGACAGCGGAGGCGCGGGTCCCGCCCGACGCCCCGCTCCGGCGCAACGTCGACGGGACGATACGGCCCCGGCATGGGCGACGACGCGCGGCGGCCGCCCGGAAGAGGTCGCCGAATTCCGCCGTCGCCACCGACGTCGGCGCGACGCACGGCGTTCGTCCGAAATCCTCACCGGACGAACGCCGTCATGTCCCAGCGGCTGACGCAACCACATCCGATCCGTCCATGTCAGCCGCGACGCCGGCGACGGACCACCAGCGCGACGCCGCCCGCGGCGAGCGCGACGGCCGCGAATCCGGCGATGGAAGCGACGGCGGCGCCGGTGGCGGTGAGGCCGCCGGCTTCGGCGTTCCGGCCGGTCGCGCCCGGCTCGGCGCCCGGACGCGTCGTGCCGGCGCCGGAGCCGGTACCGTCGCCGGCGACGGTGCCGTCACCGGTTTCGCCGGAATCGCCGGTCGCACCGGAATCGCCGGCGCCGGCGCCGGTCTTCGCGGTGACCTTCACCGTGTACGTTTCGGTGACGCTCGGATCGGAGGCGAGCGCGACGGTGACCTTCGACGCGTCGGAGACGGCGGAGAAGCCGTAGGTGAGCGTGTACTGGTCGGCGGCGAGTTCGACGCTGCCGGAGCCGGCCTCGTAGTTGCCGGTGACGGTCAGGTCGTCGGCGGCGATCTTCCCGCCCACCTGGTAGACGGTCTTCTTCGGCGTGACGGAGATGCTGACGAACCGCTTGGCCGTCAGTCCCGCGATGGCGTCGTCGACGAGCTTGGTCGCCTGCGTGACGTCGTCGGTGGTGGCGGCGCTGCCGGCGAGCAGCACGCGGGCGGCGGCGAGCGCGTCGTCGAGCTTGTCGAGCGAGTCGTCGGTGTAGCCGGCGCGGTCCACGTTCTCACCCTTCTTCACGGCGGCTTCGAGCGCGGTCGTGTCGGGCTTGGCAGGCGTTTCGGCCGTGCGGGTGAGCGTGACCTCGTCGACGCTGCCCCAGTCGGCGGCGCCGAGGTCGCCGGTGATGGTGATGGTCACGGTGCCGTCCTCGCCGACGGTGACGGGCACGCTGGCGGTGTGCCATTGCTTCCAGCCGTCGAGCTTGAGTTCGGCGGATTGCGTCTTGCCCGCGTCGCCGGTATCGCCGGTGCCGCCGGTCGTCGCGTTGAGGGTCACCTTGTTCGTGCCGGCGGTGCCGCCGACGAGCGCGTCCTGGCTTTTCGCGGTGAGCGTGTATGCGCCGGGTTCGAGGCCGGTGACGGTCTGGGACGCCTGGAACGTGTACGCCTTGTCCGCCCAGAAGCCGAGCACCCACGATCCGTCGGAGGCGTTGCCCTTGTCGGATTTGATGCTCGCGCCGCTGCCGGTGACGGTCCAGCCGCTCTTCGCGCCGTCTTCGAAGCTTCCGTTGACGACGTGGTTGGTCGCGGGGGTGGCTTCGACGGTGATGACCGCCTTGACGGTGTGTCCGGACGCGGTCACGCCGTCGATCGTGTAGATGCCGGCGCCGCGGATCCAGTCGAGCGCCGCGGAACGCCAGGTGACGGTTTCGGTTTCGTCGACGCCGTCCTTGTAGCGGGCGGTCACGTCGGCGGGCAGTTTCGCCTTGATCGCGTCGATGGAGTCCTTGTCGGACGCGGTAATGGCGACGTCATCGATGCCGGCGAACACGTGGTCGGTGACTGCGCCGGTGTGCAGGTAGGAGAAGGTCTTCAGCGAGGGCAGGGCGGTGCCGTCGAAGGCGAACAGCGCCTGGTTGTCCACGCCGGAGCCTCCCCACTTCTTGCCGGCGTCGTTCGGATCGTATTCGCCGGCGGCCTTGGTGGCCCAGCCGCCGCCGTATTCGTTCCACAGGTTGACGAGGTCGGCGTTGCCGCGGCCGCCTTGGCCGACGGGCAGCCATGCGGGCTCCCAGTAGAACATGCCGAGGCCGTCGTTCTCGCCGTCGCCGTCGTTGTCGCCGACCGAGTTCACCGCTTCGGCCACGTAGCGTAGTTCGTCGGCCTGGCCTTGCGGGCTGATGTCGAATTTCACGTCGGCGGCGTTCACGTTCTTCGCCGTGATGGTGTTGGAGTCGTCGTCGCCGTCGTCGAGCGTGTAGGCCCATGAGGTTTCGGCGACCATCACGTCCTTGTGGTAGGTGGCGGCGACGTTCTTCAGCTGCTTGGCGAGGTTGTCGGCGGTGCCGTGCCAGAACGGGTAGTAGGAGCTGGCGAACACGTCGTAGTCGACCTTGTGGTCGGCGAGCTGCTTCGCGTAGCCGGCGTACGTGTTGCGTTCCGGATTGGTGAAGTGGATGGCGACCTTGGCCTGCGGGATCGTCTCGCGCACGGCCTTGGCTCCGGCGGAGAACACCTTGCACATGCCGTCCCAGCCGGAGACGCCGGCGATCTTCGCGGTGGTCTCGTTGCCGACCTGCACCATGCCGACGTCCACGCCGGCCTCCTTGAACCTGGTGAGCGTCTCCTTGGTGTAGTCGTGGACGGCCTGGGCGGTCTTGTCGGCGTCGCCTTCGAACGACTTCCACGCCTTGGGCGCCTGCTGCTTGCTGGGGTCGGCCCAGAAGTCGGAGTAGTGGAAGTCGACGAGCACCTTGAGACCGGCCTTGGTGGCGCGTTCGGCCATGACGAGCGCGCGGTCGGCGTTCACGTTGCCGCCGCCGTAGCCTTGTCCGTCGGCGGTGAACGGGTCGTTCCACACGCGCAGGCGCACGTAGTTGACACCGCTCTCCTTGAGCAGCGTGAAGAGGTCCTCGACCTGACCCTGCTCGTTCCTGAACGTGACGCCGCTCTCCTCCAGCGACAGCATGGAGGAGACGTCCGCTCCCCCGATGAAGTCCTTGGACAGTCCGTCGATGGCCTTGACGTTGATGTCCGCCTTGACCGGCGTCTCGGCGGCGGCCGCGGTGGACGCCGCGACCATGCCTGACGCGCACAGGGTCGTCGCCGCGACGGCGGCCGCGACGACGCGGCCCCATAATGCTGATTGCTTCATGCTTCTCCTTACGATTCCCGAACGGGATGATTGCAGCGGCTCTGCTCTGGTACACAATCTGGTACACAACGATTCCTTGTGTGCCAATAGATACAGCTGTGTATCACAACGGTTACAGCGTAGCACCGGTTCCGGCTTTGGTCAACCGGTGTACCTCAACAGGGACGCGACGCGTCGGAGACGAACGATGCAACGGAGTCGACGCGTCGGACGCCACCACGCACCCGCTGTTCACCGCTCACCGCTCACCGCGTGGATTCGCGCGCGATGACCTCCGACTCGCAGGTGAGCAGCTCCGGTTTCGTGATGTCGCCGCGGATGCGCCCGAGAATCCTCTCGACCGCGACGGGCGCCGTCCATTCGAGACGCGACGACATGGTGGTGAGCGGAATCTGCAGGTACGGCGCCTCCTCGATATTGTCGAAGCCGATCACCTGCACCTGAGCGGGCACGTCGATGCCGCTGGTGCGCAGCGCGGTCATCGCGCCGATCGCCAGCTGGTCGTTCAATGCGACGACCCCGTCGAACGGGATTCCCGAGTCGATGAGGCGCTGCGTGACGCGCGCCCCCGCGCCGATCGTCCAATCCAAATCCGTGTTGCCGACGAGCCGCGCGTCCAATGCGACGCCGCGGCGACGGCTCTCCTCGATGATGCCGCGCAGACGCAGCTGCGCGTTGCCCTCGGTCGCTTTCAGCAGCGCCGTCTCGTCGTAGACGCCGCGCGCGCCGACGACGGCGAGACGCGTGGAACCATGGTCGTACAGATATCCGGCGGCCCGGGCGGCCGCGTTGACGTCGTCGGGGGTCACGTGGTCGGCGATGCCCCACGTGGTGCGCGCGCCGACCACGACGAGCGGGAAATCGACCTTGAGATCGTCGGGCGTGATGCTCTCCACCTCGCTCATCGACAGGATCATGCCGTCGGACACGGTGGAATTGAACTTCTCCAACAGGTCGCGCGCGCCTTTCGCCGACCCCTCCGCATACGTGGTGACGTATACGGAGTAGTCGTGCCGCCGCGCCGCGTCGATCACGCGGTTGGCGAGTTCGGCGAGGTACGGCGGAGTGAGCGACGGTACGGCGAGCGTGATGAATCCGGTGTGGTCGCGGTTCAGGTTGCGTGCGGCCACGTTGACGCGGTAGCCGAGATCCTTGATGACCGTTTCGACGCGTTCGCGCGTGGCCTCGCTCATGCGCCCGTTGCCGTTGATCACGTTCGAGGCGGTCTTGAGCGAGACGCCGGCCTCCTGCGCCACGTCGCGCAGGGTGACGCGCCTTTTCGCCGGTTTCGTCCCGCTCATCTCCGCACCTCGCTTCCGTTGGTTCGACGTCGCCATTGTACCCGCTTGCGTCCGGCTATTCCGGACGCACGGTCCTCGTGACGAGGATGGCGTTGCGCCGCAATGTGTATGCGCCGGTTCCGTTCGCGGCGTCCGTATCGCTCGCGCCGTCCGCGCCGTTCGCACGGTCCGCCGTTCCGGCTTCCGTGCGATGCGCGACGACCGGCTCGCCAGGAACGTCTTCCAGCGTGACGTCGCCGCGCGTGCGGTTGAGGTAGAAGTCGAAGCGGATGGCGCCGTCCGTGGACTCGCGGACGGTGTGGATGATGCGGGAATCCGTGATGCGAGCGGACGTCTCTCCCTCAGTCGGCCTGCGGCCGACAGCTCCCTCGTCAGAGGGAGCCGGAACCGGACCGCCGCACGATTCGGGTTCCGATACCCCCAGTGCGGGGATGAGGGCGGCAATGTCGTGGCGATCGAGATCGCAGCCGACGTAGACGCCCCGGCCCTCACCATAGGGATGGCTGGTGACGGCAGGCGTGCCGTCGAGCTCCCAGTCGGCGGCCACCTCGCCCGCGTACGTGGCGATGACGGTCGTGTCGGAGGCGACCGAGGTCACGTCGGTCTGCCACAGTCGCGTCGTGAGCCCGTTCGACAGGATGATCGCGTCGGGTTCGCCTTCCGCCTCCTCGCCGAGGATGTTGAACTCCTCGCCGCGCACACCGAGCACGTCGCGCAGGAGCCCGTTGCCGGCGCCAGGATAGCCGCCGAGACCGGCGTGGAAGTGTTCGTCGATGATGCCGGTCGCGTAGTCGACGACGACGGTGCCGCCCGCTTCGGCGAAATCGGCGATGCGTCGCGTGTCCGCGTCGGACAGGACGAGCACGCTCGGCAGGATGATGGTCCGGTAACCGCTCCAGTCGTAGGCGAGCGGGATGATGTCGGCGCGGCTTCCCGCATCGAGGAAGGCGCGGTACCAGTCGCGCACGTCATGCCAATGATCGAGCTTCATGCTCGGCAGGGTCTCGCTGCGCGTCGCCCATTCGCTTTCGGCGCTGAACAGGATCGCCGTGTCGGAACGCTTCAGCTCCGTGCCCTGCAGTCCGACCTCGGAGAGCGTGGCGAGCGTCGCGCCGAGTTCGACGACGCCGCGGAAGACCTTGGAATCCTCGCCGGCGTGCGGCACCATCGCCGAGTGGAACGCCTCGGCACCGGAGGAGGACTGCCGCCATTGGAAGAAGTTGATGGCGTCGGCGCCCATCGCCACGTGGGCAAGCGAGTCGCGCACGAGCTCGCCGTGGCGCTTGCGCGTGTTGAGCGGCTTCCACTGGACGGCGGACGTGCCGTGCTCCATCACATACCAGGGTTTGCCGAGGGCGAGGGAGTCCATGAGCGCGTCCGAGCAGGCGAGTTCGTCGAGATGGGATTCGCCTTCATGGAAGTAGTGGTCGTTGGAGACGAAGTCGACCTCGTTCGCCCACTGCGCGTAATCCATGCAGCACTGATCGGTGGAGACCATGAAGTTCGTGGTGAACGGCTTGCCGGGGCAGATCGCCTCGATCGCGTCGCGTTCCGCCTTGTAGAAGTCGAGGAGCATGTCGTTGCCGAAACGCTCGTAGTCGAGCTGCTGCGGCGGATTGACCATGGCGTCGCCGCCCATGTGGCGCGGCAGCAACACCTCGTCGAACGAGTTGACGTGCTGCGACCAGAAGGCGGTGCCCCACGCCTCGTTCAATGCTTCGACGGTGCCGTACTTCGCCTCGCACCATGATCGGAACGCGTGGAGCGCGTTGTCGGAATAGTCGTAGCGGTTGTTCCAGCCGTACTCGTTGCCCATATGCCATGCGGTGACGTACGGGTTGTCCTGGTAATGTTCGGCGAGCATGCGGCACAGACGCAGCGCGTACTCCTGGAACACGGGGCTGGTGGGCTGCCAGGATTGGCGCGACCCGGCGTTGACGACATGGCCGTACCGGTCGACGGGCAGGACCTCCGGATACCGCTCGTACAGCCACAACGGCGCGGTCGCCGTCGCGGAGGCGAGGTCGACGGCGATGCCGGCCTTGCCGAGCCGGTCGATGACGGAATCGAGCCAGTCGAAGGTGAACTCGCCCTCACGCGGTTCGATCCGATCCCAGCTGAAGATGGCGAGGGCCACCGTGTTGACGTGCGCCTCACGCATGAGCCGGATGTCGTCGGCGACGGTCTCGTCCGGCCACTGGTCGGGGTTGTAGTCGCCACCGAACGCGATGCCACGGGTCGACGGCGTAAGCAACGCCGGCCACCTGAACGCTCTACGAGTAGTCATAACACAATCCTTAGTATCAAGCTTCGGAATCGTTCGGAATCTCGAAATCGCCCTGCGGGCGATGCGGTATTCTGAACCCCCTCAGTCGGCTTCGCCGACAGCTCCCCCTGAAAGGGGGAGCAAACACATCCATTTCCCCGCTCCCCCTTCCAGGGGGAGCTGTCCGCCGCAGGCGGACTGAGGGGGTACCGCCACCCGGCAGGGGAACGGAATCGGCCGAAAGCCGATGCGGTGCTCTCGCCTCCCTCTGACGAGGGAGGTGTCATCGCGAAGCGATGACGGAGGGAGAGACCGCGGCCGGAAGGCCGCAGGAAGCGGGATCGGCCTTCGGCCGATGCTGTTTTCCCCGCGGCCCGGAGGCCGCTCTCCTGCTCTCCCTCAGTCCGCCTGCGGCGGACAGCTCCCTCGTCAGAGGGAGCCGAAAACGGGGCACCGGCCGCGAGGCCGGTTCCGTCACTCCTTGACGGCGCCGGCGGCCAGGCCGGACTGCCAGTACTTCTGCAGGCACAGGAACGCGACCACCAACGGGATGATCGTGATCAGCGAACCCGTGAT
>NZ_JBKEVG010000026.1:0-9279 GCF_056356955.1 Bifidobacterium sp. LH_419 | reverse complement strand
AGCCCGACCGCAATCAAGGACGGCCTACGGCCGACCTCATATCAGCTCGCTGTCGCTCGCCTTCGCCTACGGAGAGCCCACCGGGCTCTCCGCTTCACGGCTCAGCCCGTCAGAGGGGGCGTCGTGCCCGGACATGTGTGAACCGCACATCGCTGTTGTGCGAAAACGTTGTCACGCACTTTCGTCATTCCGCCCGGTGAACGCTAACGATATAATGCTGTAAGCAGTTTGACTGTGCCGTGATGCCGCGCGCAGGCTTCGCGAAACCGTTGTGTTTCGTGGGTTTGGGCACGGCGTCACCCAGCCTGCAGCGATGCGGGTACAACGTCGGATCGGGCGGTAAGAGGAGCCGCCGCGCTCGTGTGCGGTTGTCACGGCGGGCGATTCGATAACGATTCGATAACAATCGACAACAACGAAGTGCATTGAAGGAGAGGCTCTCAGCGTATGAGAACTACCGATAATCACGGAAACGAACAGAAGGGGAAGGGCGTGTGGCGCAAAGGCGTCGCGGCTGTGGCCGCGCTGCCGATGGTGTTCACGTTGATGACCGCGGGCACCGCCGTGGCCGCCGACGCGACATCGACGATCGCCCCCGCCACCAACAGCGAGAACAACGTGCTGAATCTCGCGTTCGACGGCAACACGAACGACGCATCCAACGCCAAGAACAACGGCACCATCGTCGGCGACGGCTCCAGCTACGTCGACGGCGCGAAGGGCCAGGCCCTGAAACTCACCGGCAAGCAGCATGTGAGCCTCAGCACCGCCGACACCCTGCAGTCCGGCAAGCTCACGTTCTCGTTCTGGCTCAAGCCGGACGGCTCGATGGGCAGCGGCGAGCAGCTCATCGCCTGGAACAAGGCCGCATGGTACGGCGACGGCTGGTACCTGACCACCACGAAGAACAAGGCGCTGCAGCTGTCCGCCGGCCCGGCGAACGCCAACAAGCAGCCGTACATGATCTCCGTGCCGACCGCGCGCGACGACTTCTTCCCGGCCGGCCAGTGGACGAACGTCGTCGTCACCTACGATTCCGACACGAAGACCGCCGCGATCTACCGCAACGGCGTCAAGCAGACCACCGAAGTCACCTATAACTACGGCGCGGACGGCGCGACCGGCGTGATCGGCACCACCGCGGACGAGAAGGGCCTCGGCTGGAACGGCGCCCAGTACAAGACCGATTCGCTCAACGCGACGATCGACGAGGTGCGCCAGTACAGCACCGTCGCCACCACCGCCGACGTCGAGAACCTCGTCAAGGAGGGTGACGCCAAGTTCGACGCGAAGACGCTCGCCCAGGCGGCGCTCGACAAGGTCGACATCGCCAGCGAGGCGACCGCGAACCTCACCTTCGTCGCCGACGCCGCGAACGGTTCGACGCTCACCTATGCCTCCGACAACGAATCCGTGATCTCCAACGATGGCGTCGTCACCCGCCCGGCCGTGGGCGAGAAGGACGCGACCGCGAAGATCACCGTGACCGCGAGCTACGGCTCGGCGGCCGTCTCGAAGACGTTCACCGTGACCGTCCCGGCGCAGACCGAGAACGGCGGCGACCACGACGTCCAGTACCTGAAGAACTACCTGTCCGAGCAGGGCATGGAGAACGTGACCATCTCCGACTCCTACCTGCAGAACGCGGGCAAGAAGGAGGTCGAATACCTCCTGAGCTTCGAGCCGGACCGACTGCTCACCGAATTCCGCGCCAACGCGGGCCTCGACACCAAGGGCGCGAAGAACTACGGCGGCTGGGAGAACGGCCCGTCCGCCTCCCGCAACCCGGACGGCACCAGCAATCCGACCCGCTTCACCGGCCACTTCGTCGGCCACTGGATCTCCGCCGCATCCCAGGCGCAGCGCTCCACGTTCGCGACCGACGACCAGAAGGCGCAGCTCGCCGAGAAGCTCAAGGCGGTCGTCACCGGCCTGCGCGAGGCGCAGGAGGCCTACGCGAAGAAGGACGCCACCAACGCCGGCTTCTTCCCCGCGTTCCCGGTGAGCTACGTGCCGAACGGCGGCGGCGGACTGCTCGTCCCGTTCTACAACCTGCACAAGGTGGAGCAGGGCATGGTGCTCGCCTACGAGTACGGCACCGACCAGGACACGCGTGACGCCGCCAAGGCGTCCGCCGTCGACTTTGCCAAGTGGGTCGTCGCCTGGAAGAAGGCGCACGCCTCCACCAACATGCTCAAGACCGAATACGGCGGCATGAACGACGCCCTCTACCAGGTCGCCGAGATCGCCGACGCGAAGGACAAGCAGACCGTGCTCGAGGCCGCGCATCTCTTCGACGAGACCGCGCTGTTCGAGAAGCTCGCCAACGGCCAGGACGTCCTCAACGGTCTGCACGCGAACACCACGATTCCGAAGCTCACCGGCGCCATGCAGCGCTACGTCGCCTACACCGAGGACGAGGACCTGTACAACAGCCTCTCCAAGGACGAGCAGGACAAGCTCACCAGCCTGTACCTCAAGGCGGCCGAGAACTTCTTCGACATCGTCGTGAAGGACCATACGTATGTGAACGGCGGCAACTCGCAGTCCGAGCACTTCCACGTGGCCGACCAGCTGTGGCATGACGCCACGCAGAACGGCGACCAGAACGGCGGCTACCGCAACTTCTCCACCGTGGAGACCTGCAACGAGTACAACATGCTCAAGCTCGCGCGCCTCCTGTTCCAGGTGACGAAGGACTCCAAGTACTCCGAATACTACGAGCACACGTTCATCAACGCGATCGTGGCCTCGCAGAACCCGGAGACCGGCATGACCACGTACTTCCAGCCGATGAAGGCCGGCTACCCGAAGGTGTTCGGCGTGACCGGAACCGACTACGACGCCCAGTGGTTCGGCAACGCGATCGGCGAGTACTGGTGCTGCCAGGGCACGGGCATCGAGAACTTCGCGAAGCTCAACGACTCGTTCTACTTCACCGACAAGAACGACGTCTACGTGAACATGTTCTGGTCGTCCACCTACACGGACAAGCGCCATGACCTGACCATCACGCAGACCGCGAACGTCCCGAAGCAGGACACGGTCACCTTCTCCGTGGCCGGTTCCGGCTCCGCGAACCTCAAGCTGCGCGTGCCGGATTGGGCCATCGCCTCCGGCATCAAGCTCGTCGTCGACGGCCAGCAGCAGGCCCTCACCAAGGACAAGAACGGCTGGGTGACGGTCGCCGTCAAGAACGGCACGCAGATCGCCTACACGCTGCCCGCGAAGCTCCAGGCCATCGACACCGCCGACAACAAGAACTGGGTCGCCTTCCAGTACGGCCCGGTCGTGCTCGCCGGCGCGCTCACCGAGACCAACTACAAGACGAACTACTCGTACGGTGGCGTGAAGGTCCGCGTGGCCAACTACGACTCCGACGCGAACGCGAAGGCCGCGGTCATCCCGACCAACGGCCAGACCGTGACCGAGTGGCTCAAGGGCATCAAGGAGGACGGCCTGTCCGGCAACCTGGTGCGCACCGACGACCCGAACACGGGCGCCCGCGAGACCCTGAGCTTCAAGTTCGCCAACGTGGACGGCGACGCCGCGAACCTCACGCTGCAGCCCTACTACTCGACGTACAAGACCACGTACGCGATCTACTGGGATATGGCCGAGGTCGACTCCGACGCCTACCAGCAGAACATCCTCAAGAAGAAGAACGACGCCGCCAACGCGAATCTCGTCTCCGACGCGGTCGACGCGTTCGACAACGAGTTCCAGCAGGAGCTCGCCCACAACGCCGCCAAGTCCGACGATTCCACCGCCGGCACGTGGCAGGGCAAGCAGTACCGTGACGCGAAGGCGGGCGGCTGGTTCAGCTACGACCTCGCCGTCTCCTCCGACAAGGACGAGTACCTCGGCGTCCAGTACGTCGGTGCGGACAACAACCGCAGCTTCGACGTCTACGTCGACCCGACCCCGGTCGCCGACAACTCGAAGGGCGAGCTCTCCGCCAACGCGGTCAAGCTCACGCGCAAGACCCAGTCCGTCGGCAACACCGAGTTCTACTGGGACGTCCAGCAGCTGCCCGCCGACCTTCTCGCGAAGGTCAAGGACGGCAAGGTGCGCGTCATGTTCAAGTCCAACGGCGGCCTGGTCGGCGGCGTCTACGGCGTGCGCATCCAGAACGCGAAGGCGCTCTCCGACGACGCGTCGCTCGAATCCCTCAAGTTCAGCGCCGGCACGCTCGCGCCCGCGTTCGACGCCGCGAAGCACCAGTACACGCTCACCGTTCCGGCGGACGCCAAGTCCGTCGAGGCCGTGATCGGCGTGAACAAGCCGGGTGCCTACGTGAAGGTGAACGGCATCGTCATCGACGACACGAAGGCCCGCGCCATCGCGCTCGACGGCGACGTCACCACCGTGGAGATCGCCTCCGTCGCGCAGAACCACGAGGCGACCGTGTACTACTCGGTGCAGATCGTGCGTGAGGGCGCCGTCGTGCCCGCCGCGACCGGTCCGGTGCTCAAGTACACCTTCGACAAGGACACGATTGCGAAGGGTGGCACGATCGCCAACAGCGGTTCCGCCGGCTCCAAGCTCGACGGCAAGGTCGTCAACGACGGCGCGTCCGCGTCCGACCACGCCGACAACGGCAAGGCGCTCACGCTGACCGGCGGCGCCAAGAGCACCGCCTCCCCGTACGTGCAGATTCCGGCCGGCGCGATCACCGCCGACCAGAAGAACGTCACCATCTCCGCCGACTACCAGTGGGATGGCAACAACACCTGCATCTACCCGTGGGCGCTCGGCCAGAACAACAAGAACTACCTGGTGAACATCGTCTCCTGCGGTTCCAACACGCGCGTCGAAGCGTCGAAGAACGGCACGCAGACCCAGCTCGCCGGCACCACCCCGGCCAAGGGCACGTGGGTGCACGTCGACGTGGTCGTCAAGGGCGGCAAGTCCATCGACTACTACCTCGACGGCGCGCTCGTCGCCACCAAGTCGACCACGCTCACCGCCGCCGACTTCATCGGCACGTCCGACATCTCCGGCTACCTCGGCAAGTCGTTCTACGACGACCCGTACTTCGGCGGCCAGGTCGACAACTTCCAGATCTGGAACCGCGCGCTCACCGCGGCCGAGCTGTTCAACCCGGACACCGACGAGCCGACCCCGGCCCCGTCCGATGACGCGACGCTCAAGTCGCTCACCGTCGCCGGCCAGGCGGTCGACCTCAAGGCCGCCGCCTCCGCGGACGGCGCGTCGATCACCGTCGACGATCCGGCCGCCGTCAAGGCGTCCGACGTCGTCGCCGAAGTCAACGATTCCGGCGCGAAGGCCGTCGCGACCATCGCCGACGGCGTCGTGCTCGTCAAGGTGACCGCCGCCGACGGCACCACCGTCAAGACCTACACGGTCAAGCTGGTACGCAAGGCCGTTCCGGTCCAGTCCGTCACCATTTCCGGCGACGGCGTCGCGGACGGCAAGGTCGCGCTCGAAACCGGCAAGACCGTGCAGCTCAACGCGACGGTCACGCCGGAGAACGCCGACGACAAGACCGTCACGTGGAAGGTGACCGAGGGCGAAGGCGTCGTGACCGTCGGCGCGACCGGGCTCGTGACCGCCGTCAAGGCGGGCGCGGCCAAGGTCGTCGCCGTCGCGGGCGGCGTCGAGTCCGCGCCGGTCGAGATCACCGTGACCGACCCGACGCCGGTGCCGCCGGCGGCGAGCGTCGATTCCGTGACCGTGACCGGTGACGGCGTCAAGGACGGCAAGCTGGCGCTCAAGGCCGGCGATACCGCCGCCTTGACCGCCGACGTGAAGGTGACCGGCGACGCGGCGAAGACCGTCGCGTGGACCTCCTCCGACGCCGCGGTCGCCACGGTCGACGAGAACGGCAAGGTGACCGCCGTGGCCGCCGGCAAGGCGACCATCACCGCCACCTCCACCGTCGACAACACCAAGTCCGACGCGGTCGCGGTGACCGTCAGCGCGAAGGACGACGGCAAGCCGGATCAGCCTTCCAAGCCCGAGCAGACCGCTCCGACCGAAAAGGACCTGACCGATGCGAACAAGGTCGTCGATCTGATCGGCGTCGACTCCGTCGCACCGGGCGCCAAGCTCACGCTCAACGCGGGCAAGGCGTTCGCCGGCAAGACCGTGAACGTGTACGCGATCGCGGGCGGCAAGACGGTGCTCGTCGCCTCCGGCGTGACCGTGGGTGAGGACGGTACGGTGGTCGTCACCGTACCGGCCGACCTCGCGCAGGGCGCGACCAAGTTCGTCGTCCAGTTCGCCGACGGCGCGCTCATCTGGGATGCGGTCAACGTCGCCAAGACCGCCGCCGAACAGCCGGGCACCGGCAACGGTTCCGGCCTGGGCGGTGTCTTGGGCGGCGTGACCGCCTCGACCGGCGCCGCCGTGGCCGGCGTGCTCGGCGTGGTGGCCGTGCTGGCCGCCGCCGGCATCGGTTTGACCATCTGGCGCAAGCGCCGCGCGTAGCGGCTGACCGGCTGACTGGTCACACTGATCGAAGGGCCTCCGCACTCACCCGGGTGCGGAGGCCCTTCCGCATCCCACGGCTATAATCGGGGCGTAATCATCCGCAGGCAACCATCGACGTGGAAGGAAACCGACATGCGCGAACTCAAGTGGGCGACGCTGGGATGCGGCGTCATCGCCAACCAACTCGAACAGGCGCTGGAACAGGGCGGACGCACACTGTACTCGGTGGCGAACCGCACGCACGCGAAGGGCGTCGCGTTCGCCGAAAAGTACGGCATCGGCAAGGTCTACGACGAGATCGACGACGTGTTCGCCGACCCGGACGTGGACGTCATCTACATCTCCACACCGCACAACACGCACATCGGATTCCTGCGCAAGGCGCTCGCCGCCGGCAAGCACGTGCTGTGCGAGAAATCCATCACGCTCAACTCCGGCGAACTCGACGAGGCGATCGCGCTCGCCGAAGCGAACCACGTGCTGCTCGCCGAGGCGATGACCCTCTACCACATGCCGCTGTACCGCGAGCTCGACCGGATCATCGCGGGCGGCGAACTCGGCAAGGTCAAGCTCATCCAGATGAACTTCGGCTCCTACAAGGAGTACGACATGGCCAACCGCTTCTTCAACCGCAATCTCGCGGGCGGCGCGATGCTCGACATCGGCGTGTACGCGCTCTCCTGCATGCGTTGGTTCATGAGCTCCAAGCCCGACCAGATCGTCTCGCAGGTCAAGGCCGCACCCACCGGCGTGGACGAGCAGGCCGGCATCCTCCTGACCAATCCGGACGGGCAGATGGCCACGATCACGCTGTCGTTGCACGCGAAGCAGCCGAAGCGCGGCACCATCGCGTTCGAGAACGGCTACGTGGAGATCTTCGACTATCCGCGCGGCGAACGCGCCACGATCCACGACACGACCGGTGCCGTGGTGCGCGAAGTCGAGGCGGGCGAGACCGCGCACGCGCTCGCCTACGAGGTCGCGGACATGGAGGCCG
This sequence comes from Bifidobacterium sp. LH_419, assembly GCF_056356955.1. Classification (NCBI taxonomy): domain Bacteria; kingdom Bacillati; phylum Actinomycetota; class Actinomycetes; order Bifidobacteriales; family Bifidobacteriaceae; genus Bifidobacterium; species Bifidobacterium sp. LH_419. Next base: position 1,826 of record NZ_JBKEVG010000026.1, on the reverse strand, counting down.
CGATCGCCGCGTACGAGGCGGGCCTGTCCGGTGAGATTCCGGCCGATGAGGCCGCGGCGAAGGTCGAGGGCCTCCTGCACATCGGCTACACGCGCGACGTGATGGACATGATGACCGAGATTCGCCGCGACCAGTGGCACATGACCTACCCGGAAGAGGAGTAGGGGGAACTGGACGGTTCGCTCCCGGATGCGTACGGCTCGCTCCGGGGTTTGTCGCACTATTCCGTGGCAAACCTCGGAGCGAGCCGTGATGGTCGGGGAGTGAACTGTGATAGTCGGGGAGCGAGACAGACGGTCAACACGTGTTGACTGAAGTCGACAAGCACGGTCCGGCGGCGGATTCGCGGCCGTAGGCTGGGAAGCGTAATCGCACGGTGACGTGAGAGGAGCGGACCATGACGGCGAAACAAGGCGGTTCCGGTGGCGGTGCGGCCGGTGGCGGTACTCGGTCCGGCGGCGGTGCGGGCTCGGTCGGCCGGCGCATCCGCGAGACCTTGGGATGGCGGTGCTGGACGGTACCGATCGCATTGGCGGCGCTGGCGCTGTCCGCGTCGCAGTGGCGCGTCGAACTGATGGGCGCGCAGGATTGGGCATGGCCCAAACTGCTGATGCAGCTCGTCATCATCGCGTCGACCGCGCTGTTCGTGGTCACGCCGTCCGTCTCCAGTGTGCTGACGATTGCGGCCTACTCGGTCGACGTGCTGCTGCCGTACCCGTATCTGGAATCGAACGGATGGTGCCTCGCCATCGCGCTCGGATACATCGCCTACCGGGCGCGCGTGCCGCTCACCATCGGCGTGTCGGCTATCTCGTCGGGATGAAATGGCTGGAGATGGCGACGTGGAGCGGCGGCATCGCCCTGAACATGCTGATTCCGCTCAACTCGACGTACATCGCCGCCGTCATCATCGGACTGATGGCGCGCCGGCAGACCGAACTCGCCACATTGCGCCGGCAGGCGATGCATGTGCGGCAGGTCGAGCGCAATCTCGACGTCGCCCACCGACTGCATGACGCCACCAGCGGCGAACTCACCTCCATCAGTCTGATGGCACGGCTCGGCATGCAGGACGCCGCGTCAGAACGGCAGCGTGAACTGTTCGCCGACATCATGGCGCGTGCGGGCGAGGCGCTGGAACATGTGCACCGCATCATCCGCATTCTCGCGGAGGATGGCGGCGGTGGGCGTAAGGATGAAGACGGTGACGGTGCTGGTGCCGATGTCGGCGGTGGTGATGTCGCATTGGGGGAGAGCGGGGACTCCGGTGCGGGGCATGTCGAGGACGGGATTACGGGGACCGGCGATACCGCCGATGTGGTCGCCGCCGTGCTGCGCGAGCTGACGGCGAACATCGTCCGATATGGTGGCGAGGGCGGCAGAAACTACACGTTGGACGTCGACGCGTCCGGTCGGGGAGTGGACATCGTGCAGACCAATCCGATGGGCGGTTCCGGGAACACGGATGAGGCGGGGAATCCGTCGGGCATAGGTGCCGGCTGGGGTGGAAGCGTTGACCAGAATATCGTCGGGACTCCGGTCGCATTGCCGCAGGGGCATGGGCTCGCATTGCTGCAACGTCGTGTTGAGGCGTGCGGCGGCGTCATGACGGTGTCGGCGGAAGCCGGGGTGTGGCGGGTGCGGGTCCACGTGCCGTTCGTAGAGGAGACGGGGCGGACGCTCCCCCAGTCGGCTTCGCCGACAGCCCCCTCGGCTGAACCGCACCCTGATTGTTGGACTGAAGTAATTCGGATTCGATGATTGGAGGTGCGGTTTCTCATGTCCGGGAATCGCAGGCGTCGTTATGACGATGGTTTCATGCGGCT
>NZ_JBKEVG010000025.1:0-9995 GCF_056356955.1 Bifidobacterium sp. LH_419 | reverse complement strand
GTCGGCCTCCGGCCACCAGCTCCTTCGCAATTATTGACGGCCTTCGGCCGACATTATGTCTGCTCGCTGTCGCTCGCCTTCGCCTACGAACGCCGCCGGCGTTCACTTCACGGCTCAGCCTAAGGGGGCGCAAATCGGCACCGCCCCTAGTCGCTGACGCCGCGGAGTTGGTCGCTGATGTCGGGGTCGGGGTGGGTGTCGTGCGCGACTCCCGTGCTCCGCACCGTCCGCACGCCACCACCCGTTTCTCCGCCCCCGCTGGCGGGGGCTGTTGGCGTAGCCGACTGGGGGTGGTCGGCACCAGCCCTTCCGACACCAGCATGCTTCCCGCGACCGCGACCACCATCACCACGGCCACGACCGCGACCGCGACCGCGACCACCATCACCGGAACCACCAGCACCACCGTCACCACGCCCAGCCGAACCAGTCCCAGCCGACCCGGCCCCGCGACCGCGACCAGCCCCACCACCAGCACCCCGCCTCCGCGCCGCACCAGCCGCAACCAGCGGCCCGAGCCACCACTTCCACGCAGCAACCCCCACCAGCGTCACCACCAGCGCCAATCCTCCGAACCGGAACCAGCTGTCCGGCGAGGTCGGCGAGAACGACACGACCGGCGTTTTCACGTCCTCGGGGTGGTAGGCGGTCCGTTCTCCGGTGACGAGCAGTCGGTGCGTGTTGATGCCGTATGGCGTGCAGGTGACGAGCGTGACGAGGTCCCGCCCGGGGATGGCACGCACCTTGTCGAGCTCGTCCGGCTTGACGACCTGAATCGAAACCACCTTGTACGCGTGGATCTCGTCGAGCACGTTGATCGTGAACAGGTCGCCTTTCTTGAGCTCGTCGAGTCGTGTGAACAGTTCCGCGGATGGGAGTCCGCGGTGTCCGGTGAGGACGCTGCGGTTGCCTTTCCCGCCGATGGGCAGCGCGGTCTGCCGCATGTGTCCGACGCCTTTGGCGAGCGTGTCGTCGTCGGTGCCGTGGTAGATGGGCAGGTTGAGTTTGATCTTGGGGATGCTCAGGTATCCCATGACGCCGTCGCCGTTGACGTTGAGCACGTCCGTGTAGTTTTGCGGCAGGGCGTATCCGCTGCCTTCGACGAACGGGTCGTGGAGCGGATCGCCGGCGAGGTTGTCGTTGTATTCGCGCGCGAGTTTGAGCTGTTTGGCTTTTTCGGCCGGCGATAGCGTGTGGACGGTGTTGCTGTAGTTGGTGATGACCTGGTCGTGTTGCCGTGTGGAGACCAGGTCGGCGACGATCGGGTAGGAGAACACGCATACGCCGGCGAGGATGAGCAGGATCGCGAGAACGCTGGTGAGTCCGCCTCCTCGCGCGCGTCGCGTCGTCGCCTGCGGCGCCTCGCCGCGCGCATCGTGGTTTCGCCGGTCGCGTCGTCCTGCCATAGTCCCGTCCGTCCCCCACCAAAGAGTTCCGTACCTCCCGCCGGTAAGCGGGTGGTCACCAAGCATTATAAGAAATGATTTCGCCCCATGTCAGCGCACCCTCTGACCCGAGTGCCCCGACAGCGAGGGGCGAGGGCTTGGGTTTGAGCGTCAAACCCCCTCAGTCGGCCTACGGCCGCCAGCTCCCCCTAAAGAGGGCGCAGAAAACAGAATGCGCCACAGCGCATACCAATTCCCTTCGCTCCCCCACGCACGTGGGGGAGCTGTCCGGCAAAGCCGGACTGAGGGGGCCTACTCGCACTCGCCTTAGCCGCAACGAAAAAGGCCTCTCCCCCTCGGCCCCCGCTGACGGGACATCGCCGTGAAACAAACGCCGGAGGCGTTTGTAGGCGATGTGCTCGCCGACAGGCGAGCCAATGTGAGGTCAGCCGAAGGCTGTCCATAATTGCGGTCGGGCTCCCGGCGGAGCCGGGTGGGGGAGAGACCGCGGCCGTAGGCCGCCAGGAAACAGAATCGGCCTTCGGCCGATGCAATCTCCCCGCGGCCTGTCGGCTGCTCCGCTGCTCTCCCCCAGTCCGCTTCGCGGACAGCCCCCTCGACAGAGGGGGCCAACCCACCCCCTCAGTCGGCCTGCGGCCGACAGCTCCCCCTCAAGGGGGAGCAAACACAACGGACATGCGCCACGCGCATGCCAATTTCTTCGCTCCCCCACGCACGTGGGGGAGCTGTCCGGCAAAGCCGGACTGAGGGGGCAAGGCCTCAGCCGAAGAAGCCGTCGCCATAGCCGAACATGACAATCTCGGCCCCCTCTGACGAGGGGGCTGTCGCCGTAGGCGACTGGGGGAGAGATAGCTGGAAGGCGACGCCACAGCGAAACGTAACGTCCCAGCTATCTCTCCCCCACCCGGCTTCGCCGGGAGCCCCCTCGTCAGAGGGGGCCAGCTTCACCCGCCTAACGAAAAAGGCCTCTCCCCTGGGCCCCCTCTGACGAAGGGGCTGTCAGCCGAAGGCTGACTGGGGGAGAGACCTAATCAGTGGTCACTCAGGCGCGACGCTTGCGGGCGAGCACGGTGACGCCGGCCGCGACGAGCAGCACACCGGCCACGGTCATCACGACCATGCCCGCGCTACCGGTCTTCGGCAGCCAGCCCTTGTTGTTGTCAGCGTGGGTGAAGACGTAACCAACTTCCTGAGCCTCACCCGGGAAGTCAGTGCCCGGGTTCTGGCCTTCGACGCTGCCGTCGTAATCGCCATCGGCAGCAGTCACCGGGGTGAGGGTCACGTTGATGCGCTCAGTGAGCTTGGCGTAACCAGCAGGAGCCTTGGTCTCCTCAAGCTGGTACGTACCCTTGCCCAGACCGTAAACGCGCAGATAGCCCTTGTCGGTAACAGACAGGGAAGTCACACCGGTCTCGCCGGCCTTAGCCACACGGTACTTGCCCTTGGCAGTTTCGACGAAGGACAGAGCCGAATCAGCATCCTTCTTGTAAACAGCGAACTCGGCACCAGCAGGCAGGTTCTCGGTCTGCAGGTTGCCGTTCACATAGAAGCGCTTGAGCAGCTTGACACCGAAGGTGTACAGCTTGACCTTATCCGGCACCGTGCGGTGGGAGTGCTCTTCGTACGGGTTGTTGGTGTACTGGAGCTTCGCGTTGTTGTAGATCGGCTCGCCGACGACAGCGTTCTCGTTCACCGTAGCGGTGTACACGACGTGGATGTAGCTGTACTGGCGGATGGTGTCGTAGTTGAAATCAAGGCGCCAAGTGGCCTCGTTGTCCGTACCATCGAGATCCGTGGTGTTCTTGGTCAGCGTGTAGTTGGTGTCTTCCTTGAGCAGGTCATCCGCGTTCTCATCGGAACCATCGGTCGGGAACTTCTCAGTGCCCTTGTAGCCGTAGACGAGGAACTTGTGGTCGCCGTTGTTGTCGTAGTTCGGCGTCAGAGCCTTATCCATCTTATCGGCGAGCACGTAGGTCTTGTCGATGGCGTCCTCCGGGAAGACCGGCACATCGGAACGCAGGTCGAAGCGGACGGTGTCGCCGATAGCGACGCCGTCAGAACCCTTGTTGGATTCGGCCTTGCCGTCATTGTGACCGTCGTTCTTATCCTCGTTGACGGACTTGTCGAGAGAGGCCTTGTCAGGCTTCGCGGTGATCTTAGCGTCAGCAACAGTCCACGGGGAGTTGGCGTCCTTCTGGGTGAGGCCGACGCTCACGCCGATCGGGCGGTACGCGTAGTCACCGACAGTGCCCTGAGCATCGGAGTTGTTCTTGATGAGCACGAGGTAGCCGTCGACCGGCACGTTCGTCATCGTGATGGTGCCGGTGGCAAGGCCGTCCTCGGTCTCGCCGGTGCTGCCGGACGCGGTGCCGTCAGCAACCTTCGCCAGCTTCTCGTAACCGAAGTTGTTGGACAGCTTGTCGAAGAACGCAGCAAGCTTGGTGGCGGTGCGGTCGCCCGTGAGGCCACCGTTCTTGCCGCCCTCATCACCCGTGAGGTTGAGGTAGGCCTTCGTCACCGCGTTGTTGTTGGCGGTGTCGATGTACTCCGGGAAGTTATTCGCGACCCAATCGGCAACTCCGCTATCCTTGTCCCACACGTATTCCGGGGACAGCGGCTGCCAGCCGTCCGCATCCGTCTTGGCGGCGTAGCGGATGTCGATGATCTTGTAGGCAGTGGCGACAGCGCCGTCCTCGACGTTGTTGATGGTGATGTTGCCGGTGGCACCGTCGGCCGGTTCCGGGGCGGCGAGGGCCGGGGCGGCGAGGCCGAAGGAGCCGAGCATGGCGGCGACCGCGGTGACGGCCACGGCTGCGATGCCGCTCTTCTTCAGGTTGAACATGATTCTTTCCTTCTTCTATTGAATGTGATTACGGATTATAGGAGGCCGCGCCGCGCTTGGGGCGCGGCCTCCCGAAAACTACTGCTTACTGAAGTTGTGCCCTCCTCCTCGAATCAATGGTCACAACCGTTACGCCAGCGAGCAGCAGCGCGCCGCCCAACGTGGCGAACACAATCAATCCACGGCCACCGGTGGAGGGGACCTTCATCGCCGGGTAGTTGCCCAGCTGAAGCTCATCGCTGCCTTCAGGGGTGCCGAAGGCGGTGGGCTTGTTGCCGTCCTTGTCGGCGATGGCTTCCGGTTCGGAGACCTTACCGGCCGTGACGGTGATCTTCCACTGGCCGAGCGGGAGGGTGAAGCCGGCCGGAGCCTTGGTCTCGACGAGGCGGTATTCGCCATCGTCAAGACCGGAGAACTTCACCTTGCCGTCCTGATCACTGGTCTGCGAGTTGAACACGGACCATGCCTCATCGGCACCGACGTTCGACCCGTTCTGCCAGTCGACCAGATCGGCAGTGCAGGAGCGGCCGGAGGGCGCGTTGCAGCGATACAGCTGGAACTCGGCACCCTGAAGGTGCTCCGCGGTGTCATCACCATTGACCTTGGTGAAGTCGAACGCGGGCTTGAGCACGTTGCCGAACGCGAAGGTCGCGGCCGGAATCTCACCGGGCTTCGGCTGATACGTGACGTTGCCCTGCGCATCCGTGCTGGTGCCGTTGGTACCGACGCTCGTGAACTCGCCCGTGTACACCGTGGTGCCAGTCTCGGTCTGGTTGTCGGTGTACTTGATGACCGTCACGTTGGCCTTGTAGCCGTAGCCCTTGCCTTCGGTGCCGTTCAGCGTGGACACGTCGACCGTCATCTTGTAGGAGACGCCCTCCGGGTTGTAGGTGACGTCGTGATCGGCCTCGTTCGGCTGCTCGGTGATCCAGTAGGTGAAGGTCTTGCTGTCGACCGGGTTGCCGTTGGCGTCCTTCATGTCGCTCGAGTCATACGAGAGCGTCTTGAAGAGGGCTGTGGCGGAGACCGGGTTCTTGTCGCCCTTCTTCATCTCGACGGTGGCGGTGTCGAGCACCTTGCCGCTGTCGTCGGAGAGATGGAACGTGAACTTCTTGGTCTCGTCGCTCGTGGCAGAGCCTTCAAGCGTCTTGCCCACACCAGGCTTGATGTGCACCGGCAACTTCGTGTTGCCGCCCTCCGTCGGCCTGAGCGCCGGGTCGGTGGAATCCGGATCGTAAGCGACCGGGCTGTAGTAGACGTGGTTACCAGTGTTGACGGTGATGACAGCATTGCTGTTATCAAGCTTGCTGTCGCGGACAAGGTCGTTGATGTACGACTGCGCCTCAGCAAGCGTGTCATACGTATGCTTTTCGCCGCCGGTAGTGGTCACAACGTACTTCTGCGCGGGGCTGATGAGCTCGGCATCCGTAGCGGTGTCGTCCTGCAGGGTGACGTCGTTGCCGTCATTCCTGATGTAGACACCTTGACCGGCATTGACGGTCTCCTTCTTGGAGGTCAGACGCATGTTGTCGTAGGCGTCATACCAGCTGGTGGCATCCTTGAAGTTGTCGGCGACGGCGGTGTTCTTCTCGCCGTACACCTGCGCCGTCTTGCCTTCGCCATCAGTGGCGGAGGCAGCCGTCACCTTCGAATCGGTGTTGGCCTTGACGACGACCGCAAATCGCTTGTCCTTATCAGGGAGCTGGTAGCCTGCAGGAGCCTTGACCTCCTGCAGATAATATGTACCCTCCGCAAGATACGGCACCTCAATCATGCCTCGCGAATCGGTGGTATACGTGCCGGTATCCTGCCAATCAATCTCGCCGTTGGCCTTGGTCACGACCTTACCGTCAGCGCCGATCTTGGCCTGCTTGGCGATCTTGCCGTCCTTGTCGTACACCTTGAATTCAGCACCAGCAAGCGGCTTCTTGGTGTCAGCGTCACCCTTCTGGAACGCCAGATTGGAAAGAACAGTGGAGTCGCTCTTCATCTTCACCGTGTTGAGATACGTGACATCAGCACGGTAATAATAATCAATAGAGTTATTCTGCTCAGCCTGATTTGCCCAATAATTGTACAGATGATAGAAGTAGAGTTTCTCCTCATAACTACCATCCACACCATCACTGGGAATAGTCATAGTGATTTTATTGCCACTCGCAACAATTGCATCCGTGTTTTCCCCATTGAAAGTTGGAGTCACTTCGGTTGGGTGAATACTATTATCATCACTCTTCGCAGAACGCGTCTTACCTAAATCAACGTTTGCACTGCGTCCCATTAGGGTTGTATCAATAGAAACCTGCGCATCTTTATTACGCTCACGCAAAAGAATCACGGCTAAATCGTTATATGCAGTCGTCTGGAAATTATGGAGATTAGATCCACGGGTACGCGTCAAATTATCCTTATACGGATTCTTAGGAAGAATCGTAACGCCAATAGACTTAACAATAACCGCAGGACCCATATCCGTATCCCAAGGCTGCTTCCCGTCAGCCGCGGGCGTATATGCATCTTCAATAAATGCAAGGCTTTTATAAGAGCCAACATTTTCAATGTAAAGCGTTGACGTGTAATTCAATAGCGTGACACCGGTCAACACAGCATTATCTTCAAGTGCATCAGTTACAGTAATCTGCGCAACACGCGTATCTAGCTGACCAAAATACTTAATTACATCGGCAGCGCTACGAAGCGTCTGATTATGCCTATCGCCATACGTGTGCAGCGTGAAATCCTGCCCCGATGCGTAAATCGTGTTGTACACAGCATTGGCGAAAACCTTGGAACCGGTGAAGTTCTCATCGATGTACTTGCGCACTTCATCCCACGTGACCTGCGAACCGTCACGCTTGATCGGCAGCTTGGTCGGGGACGGGTCGTTCTCCGCCACCATCTTGGCCGCATCAACAGCCCAGTCGTGGCTGTACTTGTCAACCTTTTGAATCAGGACGTCGGCTCGGGTGGTGTCGAGCTGCTGGGCCTGGGCGGTGGGGACGGCGTTGACCTTGGTGGTCACGTCGTCGAGCTGCTGGTTCAGGGTGCCCACGTTGTCACTGGTGACCGCGAAATCCTGCGCGGAGGCATCCGGGAGCGCATTGATCGCATCCTGGGCGGCCTGGGCCTTCTTGCCCAGCTTCGCCTGCGTATCAGTGTTGGCCGTCGCCTGAGCGCCGTTCTGCGCGGCGGCGGCATCGGCCGCCGCAGTGTCCCCTGCGACGACGGTGGTGTTGTTCTGGTCTGTGGTCTGCGCCGAATCGGCGAGCGCGAGGCCCGGCGCGAAGCTCATCGAGCCCAGCATCACGACGGAGACCGCTGCAGCTACGACACGACCCACCAGGCCGCGCCCCTTCTTCGCAGCGGAACCCTCACCGGATTCCGGGGTCTGTTGTATGTGCAACATGTCGTGCACCTTCCTCTTCCTCACATATCCTTCGTAGAACGGAAGAGCCCTCACACATAACCTCAATGAGGGCTCTTCCGACCCTCTAATCGACATTTTTAGTACAGCTAAATGACAGCTCTCTGCAAAATCATCATTTTTAGACATCATGCCGAATAATGGACAATCCGCCGCAATCCGCATCATTCCAACGAAACGAGCACCCCCCCCCCGCATCATGTGAACACGGACGGCGTGTCACACTGTGAAATCTCACACAGAATCCGCCCTCTTTCCCGGGCGTGTCAGCGCTTACACGTGACACACGCGACGTTCGCACCCACGCCGGAAACCACGGAAGCCCGCCACGGTGGGAACCACCGGGCGGGCTTCTCCTCCCCCACTCACGCGACCCCGCGCAAACGTCGGCGTGACGGGCGTCAACGCTTCAACGCGGCCTTCAGATCGCGATTCTGGAAGCGGTCATGCAGCAGGCAGTACCCGCCGAACACGACCAACCACACGACGCCCGCGACCGCCGAACCGATCGTGTCCGCGGCGAGGAACAACGTCACGTAAATGAACACGAAGAATACAATCGCGAACGTATTCGTGAACTTGTACGCGGGCATCACGAAACCATCCGCGATGAAGTCCGCGGAACGGCGATACCGCTGATGCGCGACCATCGTCAGAATGTAGATGAAGATGATCACCGCACTCGACGCCGACGAGAACAGGACGAACGCGCTATGCACCTGCGGGAACGCGTTGATGACAGGCGACATGAGCACGCAGCCCGCCGAAATCAGGATCGCACGCGCCGGCACATGACGCTTCGACACCCTGCCGATCTTCGAAAACACCGGAGAATCCGACTCGCTCGCCAACTGGTACAAGTGCCTGCCGGCGGAATACAGCAGCGAATTCAACGACGACGAAGCGGCCGTGATCACCACGAAGAACACCAACGCGGACGCCCAATTGAGCCCCGCATACTGGAACACCATGATGAACGGGGACGCGAACGAACCATCCTTATTCGGCGTGAACGACGTCCACGGCACGATGCACATGATCGCCACCAGCGCGCCCACATAGAAGATCAGAATACGCATGATGATCTCATTGATCGCCTTCGGGAGCACCTTGCGCGGATTCTGCGTCTCCGACACCGTGACACCCACGAACTCGATCGCCTCATAGGCGAAGAACACCATCTGGAAGCTCATCAGGAACGCGAGCCAGCCGTTCGGGGCGATCTGGAAGTTATTGAACAGGTTGTTGAGGCTCGCTGCGCCGGCGGGGGAGACGCCGTCATGGCCCGGAATGCGGACCGCGTCATAGTGATAGCCGATGACCACCATGACCACGGCGGTGGCGATCATCGCGCAGATCAGCGTGATCTTGATCATCGAGAACCAGAACTCCGCCTCGCCGAACGCCTTCACGGCGATCAGATTGATGGTGGACAGGATGACAAGGAAGACGAGCTCGATCAGCCACTTCCACGGCGTCAAATCGATGTCGAACGTGTTGAAGAACGTGATGAAATACGTGGAGACCGCGGTGATCTCCGTCATGCCGATCAACACCAGCACGATCCAATACGACCATCCGGCGAACTTGCCCCAGCCATTGCCCAGATAGCGGGTGATGAAATTGATGAACGTATGCTGGCTCGGATCGCGGTACATCATCTCGCCGATCGCACGCATGAGCATGAACATGACCAGGCCGACGCCGATGTAGACGAAAACGATGGAAGGGCCGGTCAGGGCGATGGACTTGCCGGAGCCGAGGAACAGACCCGTGCCGATCGTGCCGCCGATCGCGATGAACTGCACATGGCGGTTGTTCAGGCCACGGTCCATCTCGTTCGACGCGTCGAGGGATTCGACGGACTCGAGGGTGGAGGGGGTAGAAGTGGTGGGGGTTGTGGCTGCTGTGGCCGTGGGGGTGGCCGTTGCTGTGGTGCCGGCCGCTGAAGCGGTGTTACTACTACCCGGCGCGCCGGCCGTGCCGGTCGCGCCCATACTGCTGCTTGCGCTCTTCTCGTCAGACATAGCCCGCGAGTTTACCGTCTGTTTGTTTCAAAGAAAAGGGTCAACCTCGCTCTGATTATTACCGTGCGGTTTCGGGGGCGGGAGTGGAGGCGGGTGGCGGGGCGGGTGAACCCCCTCAGCCGGCCTACGGCCGCCAGCTCCCCCTAAAGGGGGCGCAAACACAACGGAATGCGCCTACGGCGCATTGTCTAGTTTCAGCGGATAGTTGACGTATGTCTCGGGGCATGGTTGACGTCATGTCCTGGGGCATGCCTGACGGGTGTCCTGGGGCATGGTTTACGGTCTGCTGATTGTTG
>NZ_JBKEVG010000024.1:0-10577 GCF_056356955.1 Bifidobacterium sp. LH_419 | reverse complement strand
TCAACAATCAGCAGACCGTAAACCATGCCCCAGGACACCCGTCAGGCATGCCCCAGGACATGACGTCAACCATGCCCCGAGACATACGTCAACTATCCGCTGAAACTAGACAAGGGGGAGCTGTCGGCCATAGGCCGACTGAGGGGGTATGACCGTCACTCTTCCATAGCCGTCACCCTTCCATACCCGTCACCCCTCCAGCACGCGCAGCACCTTGCGTTCGTCGTAGAAGGCGAAGACCACGCCGCCGATGCCGCACAATACTGCGGCGCTCACGGCGGCGATGCGGTAGCCGGCACCGGACGCCATGCCGATCGTGGAGACGCCGGTGAACAGCAGCATCGCGACGGACTGGCCCATCTTCATCGCGAATGTGCGGGCCGCGTAGAACATGCCCTGACGGTCCTGGCCGGTGGTCTTCGAGCTGGCGTCGGCGATGTTGGCGACGATCGCCTGCGGCAGGATGCCGAACGCGGCCATCGGCACCGCGCCCACGATCGACAGCAGCACGCCCTGCGCCATCGGCGGCAGGAACGCGACCGCGCCGGAGCCGAGCGCGCCGGCGAACGCGAACGCGCAGGTGAAGATCACGAACGCGACGAGCAGCAGCTGCTTCTTGCCCACACGGTTGGCGAGCAGGTTGACGGGCACGTAGAACAGCACGGAGACGCCGGTCATCAGCACGAAGTAGACGGTGGTCGTGGTCTCGGGGAGTTTCAGCAGCGAGGTCACGAAGAACGGCAGACCGGTCTGGAATGTGGTGATCGCCACCCAGTAGACGACGTCGGAGCAGACGAACTTACGGAATTCGCCGTCGCCGAACGTCTGCCGCAACGATGCGACCATCGATTCGGATGTGGGCTTCGAATCGACGTACTCCCTCTCGCGGATGGCGAGCGGCGGCACGAGCATGCACACGAACGCGACCGCCGCCATGATCGTGAACGTGACCCGAATCGCGTCGACACGGCCGAGCATCGGCACGAATCCGCCCCAGATGACGGGCGCGACGTAGGCGACGGCCGTGCCGAACACCCATGTGAACGAGATGGCGGTGGAGATGGCGAGCTGCTGTTTGGAATCGTGTCCGAGCTCGGCGATGAGCGCGTTGTACGGCGTGCAGTAGAAGGTGAGCGCGATGTAGTAGCCGATCACGGTGACGAACAGCACGGCCGCGTTCGCCCAGCTCGTGCCGTTGACCGGACTCCAGAAGACGAGCACGGTGACGAGCGCGAGCGGGAGCGCCGCGAATTTGAGGAACGGCATGCGGCGGCCGGCACGTGCGTCGCAGCGGTCGGACAGGGAGGCGACGGCCGGGTCGATGAACGCGTCGAAGAAGCGGGCGAACGCGGTGATGCCACCCACCACGGTGACGACGCCAAGCACGGCGAGCCCCTGCGGCACGAACACGGTCTGGCCTTGGGCGATGGTCTCGTTGTCCGGCTGGTAGAAGTACACGAGCCAGTTCGAGATGATGCCGGAGAGCAGCGCCCAGCCGAACTGCCCGACCGCGAACGCCCAGATCTTCGGGGCGGGCAGGTCCTTGACCCGTACAGCGTCATCCGTCATATGCAACCTCCGTGACCTCATTGACACCGCGTCAATCCTAGCATCGGGATATATCCGATCGATACGCTTCCCCCCGAGGTCAGCCCCGTTCCCCCTCAGTCCGGTCTTCGACCGGACAGCTCCCCCACATCCGTGGGGGAGCAAAGGTACATCCGTCACTTTGCGCCCCCTTCAGGGGGAGCTGGCGGCCGAAGGCCGACTGAGGGGGCACCCGGCTTGAGCTCCCCATATCCGTGGGGGAGCAAGGTTTGTCGCGCGACCGCGTCCAGCCGGCAACGACGGCTCCCCCCATATCCGTGAGGGAATCCGTGAGGGAGCAAGCCGGCGGATGGACGCCCGCAGGGGTGCGCTCCTACACTGGGACGGCATGACGTCACTTGCCGAACGTATGCCGTACACGATGGCCTTTCCGCACGCCCTGGGCACCGGAATCATCGTGCAGTCGTCCGAAACCACCGGCGACGGGCGGCGGATCGACGGGTTCATCGAACAGTATGAACGCGTGTTGTCGCGGTTCCGCGACGATTCCCTCGTATCGGCGATGCGACGCGCCGAGCGTGGCGGCACGTTCGCGTTCCCCGATTGGGCGGGGCCGCTGTTCGACCTCTACGATCTGCTGTGCGAGGCGACCGACGGCGCCATCGACCCGTGCGTCGGCGAAGACCTCATCCGCCTCGGCTACGACGCCCGCTACTCGTTCACCCTCTCCCCCGGCGCGATTCCCACCACCACGGATTCCGCCAATACGATTCCCGCCACCGTGGATTCCGCCGATAGCTCCCGCGCAATCCTCGCCCCGACCGGCCGACCCGACACGCGCGACAACACACTCAGCGCAATCCATGGCCAATCCGATACGCACGGCAGCGCACTCGGCGCAATCCATGGACGGCCGACGTGGCACGGAGACGTGACGCGCACCGGCGAACACGGCACGACGCTCGTCACCCACCGCCCGGTCGCCCTCGATTTCGGCGCCTGCGGCAAAGGCTACCTCGTCGACCTCCTCGCCGCCCGTCTCACCGACCCTTCGTCCCCAGCCCCTGCGTTCCCTTCAGAGGGAACCGGCGACCGAAATCCGACTGAAGGAGCAAACCCCACACTCGCCACCACCTCCCCCGCGCCCCCTTCAGCGGGAGCAGGCGGCCAAAGGCCGACTGAGGGAGCAACCCCCACACTCGCCACCACCTCCCCTGCGCCCCCTTCAGGGGGAGCTGTCGCGCGAAGCGCGACTGAGGGGGTCCCCGAGCCCGCGCCTATCCCTGCCTCGACCCCGACCTTCGTCATCGACGCCGGCGGCGACCTCCGCACCTGCTCCCCCGCCCCCGTCACCATCGCCCTCGAGGACCCGTCCGACGACTCCCGTGCGATCGGCACGGCGAGCGTCACCCGCGGCGCGTTCTGCGCGAGCGCGCCGAGCCGCCGCCGCTGGACCGCGCACACCCCCGACGAACGCACGACGATGACGGTCCATCATCTGCTCAACGCGGTCGACGGTCTCCCGGTCGACGACGTGGCCGCGACCTGGGTGTACGTACCGACCGCGGGCACGAATCATGATTCCCGCGGGACGGACGATACCGCGGCGCTCCCCCGCCATGCCGCGCTTCCCCTCTACCCCACCGCGCTGGCCGACGGACTGGCGACCGCGCTGTTCGTCGCCGACCCGAACACGCTGCACGCGCGGCTGACCGCGCTGCACCCCGGAATCACGTTCGAGTGCGCCGTACTCAAGGCCGACCGCACGGCCATCGTCTCCGGCGGGTTCCCCGGCACGCTGTTCACCGCATAGCCCCGCCGTCTCACGGTTTTCCACGGTTTTCGGGCAATCAGGCCCTTACGATTGCGCG
Organism: Bifidobacterium sp. LH_419; assembly: GCF_056356955.1. Taxonomy (NCBI): domain Bacteria; kingdom Bacillati; phylum Actinomycetota; class Actinomycetes; order Bifidobacteriales; family Bifidobacteriaceae; genus Bifidobacterium; species Bifidobacterium sp. LH_419. The sequence goes on along the minus strand of NZ_JBKEVG010000024.1, from coordinate 7,158 downwards.
GCTGCGGAACATGAGTAAGATTATTCCGGCCTGATTCGCCGAAGACGGCGGAAATCCGCGGGCGGCGACGGCAACGAGCGCGCACAATCGCGCATATCACACACGAACCGGACACAACCTCACACGGGCATACGCACGAAGGAGCGGAGATGACGAACGACCAGCAGCACGCCACCGACACCCCTGACACCACCAACACCATCGAATCCCCCGAAACCACCGCCAACACAACCGCCGAATCCCCGGCCCAGTGCACGAAGAAGGACATGCGCATCGGCATCATCGTGGCCATCGTGGTCGTGATCGCCTCGATCGCCACGTTCGCCTTCACATGGGGCGGCGGCAAGGCAAGCGCCGAATCCGTGGAGAACTGCGAGACGCAGATCGTCGCGCTCAAAGCGCATCAGGACGCGCTCAAGACCGTGAAGGCCGAGGCCGACGAAGCCGTCAAGAACGCTGACGGCAAGACCGACCCCGACCAGCTCAAGGCCGTCAAGGCCGCGCAGGCCGCCGTGGACAAGCTGGGCGACGCGCCCACCTGCCCGTCCGACGGCTCCCAGCAGGACGTGGACGAGGCGATCGCCGCGATCCGCGACTACTCGGACGATCTGCGCAACGCGACCAGCAGCCTCGACGCCGCGGCGAAGGCCCTCGGCGGCGACGCCGAGTGATCGCGCTTCCGGAATCACACGACCGAACGTGGCCGAACAGGAACCGAACGTGATGGTCGTGTGAGACCCGGAAGCGTCCAGCCGACGTTCAGCGTCCCCGTGCCATACTGGAGCCGATACAACGGACCGGACGAACCGTCACGGCCCGTAACGCCACAGAAAGCCGGGGACCACACATCACATGCTGTTGACCACGCCGCCGGGCACGCCGAGCACCACGCCGCTGGTCTCCGTCATCGTGCCCGTGTACGACACCGAGGATTACGTGCGCTACTGCGTCGACTCGATCCTCAGGCAATCGCACCCGCGGCTCGACATCATCCTCGTCGACGACGGCTCCACCGACTCAAGCGCTGCCATCCTCGACGAATACACGCTGCGCGACGACCGCGTGACCGTCATCCACCAGACGCACGCCGGCGCGGCGAAGGCACGCAACGCGGGCCTCAACGCCGCGCGCGGCGAGTGGGTGACGTTCGCCAACAGCGACGACATCCTCGACCGCCGATACGTCGAACTGCTGCTGCACGCCGCCGAACGCACCGGCGCGGACCTCGCCAAGGCACGCTGGAAGCAGTTCGGCGTCGCGCGGCTGTACGACGTGGCGGAGGCCACGGCGGAAGGCGCGCGCGAGCCGGAACGCGTGACCGTGTTCACCGACGCGCTCAAGGCGTACCAGAACGTATTCTGCAAGAGTCTGCGGCTCGTCGGCACCGAATTCGGGCGCAACACGGAAGCCCGGTATTTCAACGATTCCTGCTGGGGGCGGCTGTATCGGCGCGAACTGTGGGAGGGACTGCGGTTCCCGGAAGGCACGCGCGCGCACGTCGCGATGGTGGCGGGCGAACTGTATCTGCGCGTGCGCAAGGTCGCCGACATCGACGTGACGCTCTACCACCAGCTGCAGCATGAGGGCGACGAGCCGCCGGAACGCGAGTTCGGCTACCAGCATGATCAGGCGGTCGCAGCCGCGCACAACTTCGATCTGGCGATGGAGCACGGCGTGCTGCCGGCACGCAGCTACTACGCGATGTCGAGCGCGTGCGACGCGGAGGCGGCGGCGGATTCCGATGCGGCTGCCGACGGCGACGCGGACGATGCGACGCGCGAGGCGCATCAGGCGGCGTATCAGGACGATCTGCTCGCGTTGTCGGAGATGACCGGGCGGCTCACGCCGGCGCAGCGCGTCAAGTGCACGACCACGCAGCTGATCCGGCGGCTGGAGCATCGCGTGTACTGGATGCGCGCGGACCTGCTCAAGCGCGACCGGAAGCCGTGGACGACGGCGGACATGCACATCGACGAGGATGGAGCGGACGCGAGCGCCGGGACGGACACGGACGCCGGAACGGACGGTGCAACGGGCGCGGGCGCCGGCGACGCTACTCCACGCTCTTGAGCGCGCCGACCGGGTCGATGCGGTCGAGCACCGGCTTGGTGAGCCAGGCGACGAACTCGGCGAAGACGAGCGTCGCGAACGCAGCCGCAAGATAGCTGGTCGGGCGCAGATCCACTTCGAAATACAGGGACGGCATGCCGAGCGCCGCGGTGAGCAGACCGCCGATCCAGCGGCCGAGCGGCAGACCGACCGCCACGCCCATCCACGTGAGCACGCGCATCTCGCGGTTCACGTACTGGTGGATCTCGCGCTTGCGGAATCCGAGCACCTTGAGCGTGGCCATCTCGCGCACGCGTTCGGAGATGTTCGTATTCGCGAGCGTGAACAGCACGACCAGGCACAACGCGCCCGCCAGTCCGACGATCAGGGCGACGACCGCGCCCATCAGGTCGAAGGAGAATCCGTCGGCGAGTTCGGCGGTGCCGACCGCGCTGACGACGGCGGGGTCGTCGGCGAGCTTGTCGACGTAGGCGGTCTGGGCGGCGTCGTCTCCTTTGAGCGTCGCGTAGACGGCGTTCCAGACGGGGGTGGCGGCGGAATCACTGGAATCGGCGGAATCACCGAACAGACGCTGGTACAGTGACTCGCTCACGTACACGTCCGAACCGACGAGACTGCGCGTGACGGCGGCGACGCGCGTTCTCGCGCGCGTCAGGTCGCCGCCGCGCAGCGTGACCGTGTCGCCCGCGTGCACGCCGAGCGCATTCGCCGCGGACTGGCTGACGATCGCGCCGGAGTCGTCGAGCGTGACCTCGCCGCCGCCGGAGCGGCCGAACATGCCGCCGCTGTAGCGGTAGAGGTCGTTGTCGCTCGCCTCGCGCAGGTCAATCATCGTGTTGAGGCGCTTCAGCGACCGTTCGGGGACGACGATGAGCTGGATTGTTTCGCTGGAGGCGGGCTGGGTGGTGCCGGACGTGGCGGTGGTGCCGGTCGCGGCGGATGTCGTGGAGGTCGACAGCTCGCCGCTTTCCACGCGGATGCGCAACGTCGCGGTGGTCTTGCCGTCCTTGTCGAGCCGTGCGCGCAGGGCGGGCGCGTCGGCGTCGGCGGAGACGGCCATGAGGTCGTACCGGTAGATGCCGTCGTACTGTTTCGGGCCGATCGCGGCGACCGTGTCGTTGATGGCGAGGCCACACAGGATGAGCGCGGTGCAGCCGGCCACGCCGCCGACCGTCATCACGAGACGCGACTTGAAACGGAAGATGTTGCGTGCGGTCACCTTGTTGAGGAAGCCCATGCGGCTCCAGACCGGGCGGATGCGTTCGAGGAGGATGCGCGCGCCGGCCTTCGGGGCCTTCGGACGCATCAGCTCGGCGGGCATGTGGCGGATGTCGCGGCGGCAAGCGAATGCGGTGGCGGCGAGCACGCCGACCACGAACAGCGCGATGCCGGCCGAGCCGTACAGCCAGTCGTATTCGAGGCGCGCGCCGGGCAGCGTGTACAGGCCTTCGATCACGACGAACAGGAACGCGGGGATGCCGAGGAATCCGGCGACCAGACCGAGTCCGCCGCCGATCAGGCAGGCGAGCAGCGCGAACAGCAGATAGCGGGAGGCGACGGCGATGCCGCGGTAGCCGAGACCGAGATAGGTGCCGATGAGACCGCGGTCCTCCTCGACCATGCGGGCCATCGTGGTCAGGCTCATCAGCACGGCGACGAGCAGGAACACGACGGGGAACGCGCGGCCGATCGATTCGATCGAGGTCATGTCCGATTTGAAGGCGCTGAAGCCGCCGATGTCGGCGCGCGTGGTCACATACCAGCGAACCTGCGGGATTTGGGAGGCAACCTGTATGGTTTGGGCGTCGATCTGCTGGATCGCGGCCTCTTTCTGTGCGGTGAGGTCCGCCTGCGCCTGGTCGAGCTGGGATTGGGCCTGTTGCAATTCCGGGCTTTTCGCGATGACGGATTGCCGGACTACTGCGGGGTCGTATGCAGGTTGGGAGGAATGTTCTGCAGGTTGGGCGGAATTTCCTACAGATTGGGGCATCAACCCTGCAGATTGCGCCGCCAACCCATCAACTTGGGCGTCGAACTGCGCGCGTTGCTGGTCGAGTCGGGCTTGGGCGTCCGCGAAACGCTGTTCGGTCTCGGCGCGGGCCTTATCGAGTTTCGCCTGGGCCGCATCGGTGAGCTGTTGACGGCGGGCCTTCTCGCGCTTGGACTGGATGGTGTTCTCGATGCGGCTCGCCACCGTGCGCACGGCGGTGTCGTAGTCGTCGGAGAACGTGTCGAGGTCGGAGGTGCCGGTGACGCGCAGGCTGATTGATGTGTAGAGGTCGTCGGCGGTCTCGGAGGCGATGGCGGTGGTGCTGTCGGCCGCGTTGTCGGTCGTGTCGGTGGTCGTTTCGGTGGTCGCGTTGTCGTCTGTACCGCCCGCCAGCGCGAAGAACGCGTAGTCGTCGGAGGCGGTGGAGCGGAAGGCGTTCTTCGAAGCGTACCCGTCCGGATTGGCGAGATCCTGCGGGTCGATGACCACGCCGGTGATGGTGAGCTTCGTCTTCTTTGACTTTTCCGACTGCTCCGATGTGACGCCGAACCGACCACCGACCTTGAGGCCGCTGTCGCTGAGGAACCGCTTCGTGACGGCGATTTCGCCGGTCTTCCGCGGCAGCCGGCCCTCCGTGAGGTACGGGCGATCGAGGCCTGTCGCGGCGTCGCCGTCCACACCGCCGCCGACTCCCCCGATCTCGCGGATTACCGCGGTCTTGTCCGAACCATGCACGCTCACGGTCACTGTCTGCGAGCGCTCCGCCTGCACCGATTCCACACCGCGCACCTTGCGTAGCGCGGCCACGTCGTCGTCGGTGAGGCCCGCGGTGGAGACGACCTGGATGTCGCGCAACCCCTGCGATTCGTAGAAGCGGCCGGCGGCGAGGAACGCGTCGCGGCAGCCCGCGTAGATGCCGGTGAGCACGGCCACGCCGAGCAGGGTGATCAGCGCGATGGAGACGAACCGCTTCCACGACCGCCGCCAGCAGCGCAGCATGTCCTTGAGAAACGCCTGCGACATCACGCACCTCCTTGTCCTCTTCCATTGTCTTCGCGCCGGTCCGCGGACGCAAACGCGATCGCCGTGGGGAAACGGCATACAATACCGTGGTTGCGAACCGTCGCGCACAGCCCACAAGGTCTCCCGCGACGGGCGGACGGCGAAGCCGCCCGTGAGACACGACGTGAGATATGAGACAAGAGAGAGAAGAACATATGGCTTCCGAGAACAAGGCCGGCGACACGGCCACGAAGCCGCGCGAGACCGACGACGTGCCGGTGCCCGCGACGCTGCGCAAATCGTTGAAGAACCGCCACATCCAGCTGATCGCGCTGGGCGGCGCGATCGGCACGGGCCTGTTCTACGGCTCGAGCGAGTCGATCGCGCTGGCCGGCCCGTCGATCCTGCTCGCCTACCTGATCGGCGGTCTCGCGATCTTCATGATCGTGCGCGCACTGTCCGAGATGTCGGTCGAGGATCCGAAGGCGGGCGCGTTCAGCTACTATGCGACCCGCTACTGGTCGAAGCGCGCCGGATTCATCTCCGGCTGGAACTACTGGTTCAACTACATTCTCGTGTCGATGGTGGAGCTGGCCGTAGTGGGCAGCTTCGTCAACTACTGGTTCCCGGCGATTCCGACGTGGGTGTCGGCCGCCGTGTTCCTCGTGGTGATCTGCGCGGCGAACCTGCTCGGCGTGAGCAAGTTCGGCGAGTTCGAGTTCTGGTTCGCGATCATCAAGATCGTGGCCGTGATCGCGATGATCCTGGGCGGTCTCGCGGTGATCGTGTTCGCGCTGCCGACCGAGTCGGGCGCGAAGGCGACGTTCGCGAACTGGTTCACCGTGGGCGGCGGCTTCTTCCCGAACGGCCTGATGGGCCAGGCGAAGGACGGCTCGTGGACGGGCCTGCTGATGGCGCTCGTCGTCGTCATGTTCAGCTTCGGCGGCACCGAGCTCATCGGCATCACGGCCGGCGAGACGGAGGACCCGAAGACCACGATCCCGCGCGCCACGAACGACATCATCTGGCGTATCCTCGTGTTCTACATCGGCGCGCTCGGCGTGATCATGGCCGTGGTGCCGTGGAACCAGATCGACGGCAAGTCCAGCCCGTTCGTGCAGATCTTCGACTCGGTGGGCGTGCACGCGGCCGCCGGCATCCTCAACTTCGTGTGCCTGACCGCCGTGATGAGCGTCTACAACTCCGGTCTGTACGCGAACTCCCGCATGCTGTACTCGCTGGCGAAGCAGGGCAACGCGCCCGCCTACCTCGGCAAGCTGAACAGGCACGGCGTGCCGGTGGCCGGCGTGCTCACCTCCGCGGTGATCACCGCGATCGCCGTGGTCGTCGTGTTCGTGTGGCCCGAGTTCGCGTTCAACTACCTGATGTCGATCGCGACGATCGCCGGCATCATCAACTGGACGATGATCATGGTCACCGAGATGAAGTTCCGCCGCGTGGTCGCCGCCGGCGGCGCACCGGGCGACACCGATCTTGCGGGCAAGTCGGGTGCCGAGGCGTTGGCCGCGATCCACTTCAAGCTGCCGTTCGCGAAGGTGACGCCGTGGGTGGTGCTCGCGTTCCTCGCGCTGGTCGTGGTGCTCATGTGCTTCTCCCCCAGCTACCGCGTCGCCGTCATCGCCGGCGTGATCTGGCTCGCGATCCTCTTCGTCGCCTACCAGCTCACCCAGGCGAAAAAGTAGAATCCGCCCAGGTGATTCCGAGCGAACCAAAGTGGGGTGCCGGCAGTCATGTCGGCACCCCACTTCGTGTATTCGGCTTCGTGTATTCGGCTTCGTGTATCCGGCCCCGCGCCGCAGCCCGGCACCGCGGCCCGACACCACATACCCGATGCGACAGCGCAGGGTTCACCGAATGCCTGCCGCGCCGCACGCCCCAGCACCATGTCGTCCAATACCGTTACGAGGGGTACATCCTCCGTCGTCTTTACACCTATCTGCGTTGCAAGGGGTATCCCAACAGGGGTGTATTGTCTCGGGGCATAGTTGACGCATGTCTTGGGGCATGGTTGACGGGGTCTCCTGGGGCATGGTTTACATGTGTGTTGGGGCATCGTTGGCACCGGGTACGGGTTT
>NZ_JBKEVG010000023.1:0-20186 GCF_056356955.1 Bifidobacterium sp. LH_419 | reverse complement strand
GTTCGCACAAAAACCCCGACCCCCATCAAACCCCCTCGGGTACTCGAAAACGAGCGGGAATCGGACTGGCAATCATTGACTATAAAGAAGTAAGTAGTACAACACACTCTTGAGTTCTCAAACCACCACCACGCGCCGAACACCCCGGAAACCAACCAACAGCAGACAACCGGACCGCTCAGCGGCAGCGAATGAATAACCTACACCACACCGACCAACACCGCAAACCCACACCACAAAACAACCCCCAAAACCCCTGCAAACACTAGCCTCCACCGGCGTGTCGAAAAACCGACCACAAACAACCCGACAACCCCTCAGTCGGCCTGCGGCCGCCAGCTCCCCCCTCACAAGGGGGAGCGCTCTCCCCCACCCGGCTCACGCCGGGAGCCCCCTCCACAGAGAGGGCCGACACGCGCCCGCAAACGCCCACGCGCATACGAAAGACCGGGGAACGCCGATTTACTCCGAATATGACGAAACCCGCCTCGCGGTATGCGGGCGGGAATCCTGAAGACGATTATGGGCGGACGCCGTTGTCCGTATCCTCATTGTTCATGCAACTCACGGAACGCCTCCGATGCCATCTGCCCTGGCATCAATCCGACGATCCGCTACCTGACTGCGGACGAATCAGTATGCGATTCAGCGATCGCCGTGACGACGAGCGGTCTCGGCCATCTTCTGGCGGGCGATGTTCTCCGGGAACATGTTGTCGGCGCAGTAGCTGATGAAATCACCGAAGATGTTCTTGTTGGTCATGATATCCACCTTTCTTATTGGGTCGCCGGCTTCGTATCCCGGCTGACATCTCACATGATAGACGCCGCCGGCTCGTTTTGCAAACGTATGCTGAAACCGGTTTCAGAACGCTGTCATACCGCCGTTCGCCCGGCGTGTCGCATCACCGCCGATTCGGACGGCATCCGCGGGATAGACCCCCGGGAACGCCCGCGCACGGGCCTACAATGGAACCCGATTCCACATCATCGACGAATGGGGGCATGATGAGCGATCCGCAGACAACCACATCACATGAGGAATCACCCGCGACGTCGCCCGAACTGACGTTGCACGACAAGGCCGGCACCCGGATCCCGCAGATCGGGTTCGGCACGTTCCAGATCCCGCCCGAGGACACGCAACGCGCGGTCGAGGAGGCGCTGGAACTCGGCTACCGGCACATCGACACGGCGGCCGCCTACTACAACGAGCAGCAGATCGGCGACGCCCTGCGCGCCACCGGCATGGCCGGCAAGGTCTGGGTGACCACGAAGCTGCGCAACTGCGACCAAGGCTACGACGCGGCGCGCGTCGCGTTCGACGAGTCGCGCCGCAAGCTGGGCGTCGACGTCATCGACATGTATCTCATCCACTGGCCGTTCCCCGCCGCCGGCTTCTACCGCGAGACGTGGCGCGCCCTGCTGAGGCTGCGCGACGAAGGCGCGATCCGCGTGCCGGGCGTGAGCAACTTCCTGCCCGAGCATCTGCGCGCGATCATCGAGGATTCCGGCGAGGCGCCGGCCGTGAACCAGATCGAGGCGCACCCGCGCTTCAACCAGCCCGGCGTGCGCGCGTTCTGCAAGGCGCACGGCATCGCGGTCGAGGCGTACAGCCCGCTCGGCCACGGCAGGGACATCGAATCCGGACCGGTCACGGCGGCCGCCGAGGCGCACGGGACGACGCCGGGGCAGGTGGTGCTGCGCTGGCATACGCAGGAGGGACGCATCGTCATCCCGAAGTCGAAGCACGTGGAGCGCATGCGCGAGAACCTCGCGAGCGCCGGCTTCGACCTGACCGCCGCCGAGATCGCCGCCATCGACGCGCTCGACGACCCGCACGCGAACGTGAGCGCCGATCCGGCCACGTTCACGCACTCCCAGTCGTGGGCGGACCAGCACGTGCGCGGCAACATCTGAACCGTCACCACCGACGCACAGCGACGATCGCCGACATCGGAACGAACGACGGCCCGGCGCAGGCTCACCGCCTGCGGCCGGGCCGTCGCCGTTCCCGCGCATGCCGAATCGCATGCGCGGGTCACGCGGTCAGATCACGTGATACTCCTTGAGCAGCGTGGCGATGTCGGTGCCGTCGAGCTTCTTCAGCACCTTGCCGAGCACGGCGCGTTCCACGAAGTTGAGCTTCATGTCCGCGACGGGCGCGCCGTCGCGCAGTTTCACCGTGGCGTTGAGGAGGTTCCTCACGTCGTAGACGCTGCCCCACACCTCGGGCACGCCGCGGTCCACGTCGAGCAGCGTGTAGACGGCCTCCATGCCGGTGCGCATCGAATACTCGGTGGTGAAGATCGTGTCGCGCGGCGTCTCGGCGAACTGGCCGAGGAACGCGAAGTTGACGGCGCCGTCCGGCACGACGTCCGGGCGGTCGCCGGCGGCGCGCGGCATGAAGAACGCGGTGATGTACGGCATCATGACCGGCACTGTGTTGGCGTGCTTCGCGGCGAGCGCCTCGATCTTCTCCGTCGACACGCCCATGTGGTAGAGCCATTCGGCGCAGATCTCCTCGCCGGTGCATTCGGTCATCGGCTTCTTCACGTAGTCTCCGGGCTTGTCGGGGAACAGGCCGTACACCCAGACGCACAGCTGGTCCTTGCTCTGGTCGCGGAACTGCTGCTGGCGGTTGAGGGTCCAGCTCATCAGCCAGCTGGAGTCGGCGACGGTGACGATGCCGCCGGTCACGACGTGGCCCGAGAACGGGTCGCGCTTGCAGATGCGCTGGATGTAGGGCGGGATCTCGCCGTCGAGCGTGGTGACGGTGGCGCTCATCCACTTGGTGGCCTGCGGGTCGGAGCAGAACTTGTCCGGGTGGCCGAAGCTCGGGTCCTGCGCGGCGATGCGGCGCCACATGTCCCAGCCGCCGCCCGGTTTCAGGTCCGGGTTCCACGGCGCGGGCGCGTGCTGCGAGCCCATGGTGGAGTTCTCGACGCAGCCGCCGTTGGTGATGAACACGTAGTCGTTCTCGGTCAGGTCGATGGAGGATTTGTCGCCTTCGTGGTCGAGGTCGAGGCGCACGGCGATCTTCTTCGTGGCGCTGCCGTACGGGTTGCGCTTGAACACGCCGGAGGTCGCCTGGATCTTGAGGATCGTGTCCTGGCCGACGCCGGTGCGTTCGCGCTTCGGCCCGTCGCCGCCGCCGATCGCGAATTCGACGTTCTCGACCTTGGTGCCGTAACGGAATTCGACGCCGTGCGACTCGAGGTAGGTGACCATCGGCAGGATCATCGACTCGTACTGGTTGTAGCGGGTGAAGCGCAGGGCGCTGAAGTCCGGCAGGCCGCCGATGTGGTGGATGTAGCGCTTGATGTACAGTTTCATCTCCAGCGCGGAATGCCAGTTCTCGAACGCGAACATGGTGCGCCAGTACATCCAGAAGTTGGAGTCGAGCACCTCGTCGTCGAAGAAGTCGGTGATCGGCTTGTCGTAGAGCTCCTCGTCGGGGGTGAAGAAGAGCTTCATGATCTCCTGCGCGGCCTTGTCGGACAGACCGAACCGGCCCTTGGTGCCGGCGTCCTTGCCCTGGTCCTTGGTGGCGCGGCACAGCGAGTAGTTCGGATCCTCCTTGTTGAGCCAGTAGTACTCGTCGAGCACGGAGACGTCGGGGTTCTCGATGGAGGGGATGGAGCGGAACAGGTCCCACATCACCTCGAAGTGGTTGTCCATCTCGCGCCCGCCGCGCATCACGTAGCCGAGTCCGGGAATCTCGGCGCCGTCGCAGGCGCCGCCGGGCACGTCGTCCTTTTCGAGGATGTGGATGTTCTCGCCGGGCATCTGCGCGTCGCGCACGAGATAGCATGCGGCGGACAGGGCCGCGAGTCCGGTGCCGATGATGTACGCGTGCTTGCCGTCGACGCCTTCCGGCTTCTTCGGCCGCGCGAACGCCTCGTAGTTGCCGTTGGAATAATACATATGCCGCCTCCTTGAGGATATGTTGACAGACCGTCAATTCCGTCCGTCAGACATCATGTCGCATTTCGCTCTCTCCCACCATAGACACTACACCGGTGTCGTGTCCGGATACGGGAACGCCACGGCCGGGTGGGCACGACGGATGGGCACGACGGATGGGCACGGCGGATGGGCACGCCACGTCCATCATGCGGAGCTTGCATTGAAGCGCACTTGAAGTGATTCAATGGATTGTGACCGTTAACGCCTGAATCAAGGAAAGAGCAGCAACGATGAAGTACCGCAACGTAGGCAAGTCCGGACTGAAGATCAGCGAGATCGCGCTGGGCAGCTGGGTGACCGACCTCAAGGGCACCGCCGCCGAGGACGTGGCGAAGCAGACCGTCGACCTCGCGTTCGACAACGGCGTGAACTTCTTCGACTGCGCCGACGCGTATTCCGCGGGCGTGGCCGAACGCTTCTTCGGCGAGGTGCTGAGCCGCTTCCCGCGCCGCGAGCTGGTCATCTCCTCGAAGGTGTTCTTCCCCACCGGCGACGGCGTGAACGACCGCGGCCTGAGCCGCAAGCACATCTTCGAGAGCTGCGAGCAGAGCCTGAAGAACATGAGGACCGACTACCTCGACCTCTACTACTGCCACCGCTTCGACGAGTCCACCGATCTGGAGGAGACGCTGCGCGCGATGAGCGACCTCGTCGCGCAGGGCAAGGTCCTCTACTACGGCGTCTCCGAGGAATGGGGCGGCGCGAGGCTCCAGGAGGCGCAACGCATCATCGACCGTCTCGGCCTCTACCCGATCACCGTGGTGCAGCCGCAGTACAACCTCGCCGACCGCTACATCGAGCACGAGATCATGGGCGTGTGCTCGAAGCTCGGCATCGGCATCACCACGTTCTCACCGCTCGCCCAGGGCCTGCTCACCGGCAAGTACCGCAAGGGCCAGCCGCTGCCGGCCGGCTCACGCGCCACCTGGCAGGCCGACCACCAGATCAACGACCTGCTCACCGATGCGAACCTCGACATGGTCGAGCGTCTGCGCGGCGTGGCCGACGAACTCGGCGTGAACCTGCCGGCCCTCTCCCTCGCCTGGATCCTCCAGCACAAGGAGATCAGCTGCGTGATCGCCGGTGCCAGCAAGCCCAGCCAGCTGGAGAACAACCTCAGGGCCTCCGGCTTCGAGATCCCCGCCGACGCGATGGCCGAGATCGACGCGATCACCGGCTTCCACCGCTTCGAGCGCCACGTCGGCTGAGCCTTGGGGGTGGGTACCGGGGCTCAGCCCCGGTACTCCCGGTCCGCAATCATCCTGCCCGACTGGTCGAGCGCGGTGGAGAACCGGCCGTAGTCGGACAGGATCACGCCCATGTAGAGCATGTCGACGAGCGCCACGTTCGCCACGCGCGAGAAGATCGCGTTGCCGTAGATCGTGTGCGATCCGGAGCCGGTGACCAGCGTCACGTCGGCGGAACCGGCCAACGGCGAGCCGACGTGATTGGTCACGGCGATGGTGCGCGCGCCCGCCGCCTTGGCGAGACGCAGCGCCTTCACCGTGTCCGCCGACGATCCGGAATGGGAGAACGCGATCGCCACGTCGTCGCCGGTGAGATGCCCGGCGCCGATCTGCTGGAGGTAGGCGTCCGTGTTGAGGCGGCAGTCCAATCCCAGATACATGAGTTTGGTGAACAGGTCGGTGGCGGGCACGAGCGAGTTCTCCACGCCGTAGATGTCGATGGCGTCCGCGCCGGCGAGCAGGGTCGTCGCCTTGCGGAACGCCTTCACGTCGAGCGAACGTCGCAGCTCGTCGATGAGCGATGTGGCGCCGGCGGCGGCCTTGGCGGGAACGCTCTCCGGATCGTCCCACGGATTGAGGTCGAATCCTTCGAGCGGATCGAACGTCACCTGGCGCTCCGCCTCGGGATGCCGCAGCACGTAGCGCAGTTCGCGATAGCCGCCGAAGCCGAGCTTGCGGGAGAAGCGGATCACGGTCGGCTGGCTGACGTGCGTCGCCTCGGCGAGCTGGCCGACGGTCAGCCCCGCCGCCTCCTCGATATGGTCGCGGATGTACCGCGCGACGGACCGTTCGGCCGGCCTCAATGACGGATACACGTGGTCGATGCGTTCGCGAATTCCCACCGAAGGCTGCAAGGTTCCATCTCCTCGCGACAGTTCCACCATCATCTCGTATTGTCGAGGACGACGATAGCCCGCGCGGGTGTGCCGCCGAGGGACTACGGTTGACCGGAAGGTGAACCGTGCGTTAACTTTCCCTGCGGGTCGACATGGACCACGCCGGTCACGCAAACGTCACGGCTCGTCACGGGCGAAACGTGTGAGGCCCGTCATGGGCCGGGCCTCACACTGGGATGCCGTCGGCATGAGGGACGCCATGCCGTTCCGGTCGTCTCTTATCCGTGGTCGCCGTACCTGCGTCCGCCGACGGCCATGCCGATGCCCGCGAGCGCGGCGACGGCGGCGGCCATGGCGATCAGGACCACGGCGGCACCCGTGTCGGACAACCGCTTCCGCCCGGTGACCGCGGCATCGGAGGCCCTGGCGTCATCCCCGGATTTTCCGGGTTCCGTCGGCCGGTTCGACCGGTCCGTCCCGTTCTGGTCGGCGGGCGCGCCCGGTCGGTCCGGTCCGGAGGTTCCCGGGTCGGCCGGCCGCTCCGCCTTCGTCAACGCCTTCCATGCCGATTCCAAGGTCCGCTTCGCCCCGTTCGCCGCATGGCCGTCGGGTTCCGATTGCTTCAGCATCGTGCGAGCCGCATCCAACGCCTGCGCGAACGGCTCCCATGTCTCAGCGGTGTAGTCCGGTTCCTTCGGCCCGGAGGAGTCGATGTCCGCGACGAGTTCCGCCAGAGGCTGCAATGTGTCGGTCACGGCGATTTCGGTGATGTAGTACGCTCCCCAGGTGGTCGCCGCCTTGTTGATGCGTACGCGCATGGCCATGACGTCACGCTGCATGGGCATCGTGACGGCGTGGTGCTCGGCCGTCCCGTCCGAGGTGCTCCATGTCACGTCGCCGGAGGAGGCGACCCGCGTCCATCCGTTCTTGCCGTTTTGGGAGATCTCGATGTCCCAGTCGGTAGGGTTCTGGTCTTTGGCGTAGATGCCGGACAGATCGACGGTGTCGAAGGTCTGCGGCTTGTCCCACGTCAGGGTGACGTATTGCGGATAGGTGGGGTTGTTCCGGCTTTTCGTGCCGCTCCATTCATCGCCGTCATTGACGTTCGAGGCCGGGTAGTCGGCGTCCGCTCCGCTGTGTTTCGCAGTGGCGCCCAATGCCAGGTTGCCCGGTATGTCACTGACCGGCATGCCGAGACGCAACGCCTCTCCCGTCTTCAGTGTGATGGCGTAGGTGCCGTCGTTCTGCGCGGTGACGGCGCGTTGCTCCGCCGCCGCCCATTCGCCGTTCTCGTCGAATGCGCCGATGCTGGCGGCGTCGGGTCGTTGCTCGGTGGTGATGGTGACGGAACCGGCGGTGTCGGAGGTCACGTACAGGTTCCGGCCGTCGGTGGCGGCGATGCCGACGGCACCGTCGGTCGTGTGGAAACCGAGACGATACCGGCCGATCGTTTTCATGGCCGAGTATTCGGTCTGCGGATCGTCCTGGTCGACGTTGAAGCCGGCGCGGTCGGATGCCGTCGCCCCCGCCAGTATCTGTCCTATGGCGTTGAGTCCCGGATTGTACCGCTGTAGTTCCTTGGCCTGTTCGGTCATGGTGGGTATCTCGCCGAGTTTCCAGTCGTAGTACATCTCCTGGGAGTGGATGTCGCTCTGCTCCAGGTTGGAATACAGCGCGTGCGGACCGTTGAAGTGGCCGCCGCCTCCGTCACAGAACCAGTTGTCGATCTCCCAGGTGCCGTATCCGCCTCCGGCCGCGAAGGCGGCGGTCTCCAGCGAGGTCAGGTTGGCGTAGTCGCCGGAGTTCTCGGCGATGTGACCGAGTGTGGAGTATCGTTTGCCTCCGACGATGATCTCCTTCATGCGGCTGACACTGGTGGAGTATGGATCGGGTCCGGCGAAGTCGATGTATGCGTAATCGTTGACGTTCACCGGATAGCCGGAACCGGAGTAGTTCACGCGCGTGGCGATGCTGTAATCCGATTCCTTGACGGCTTTGCCGAGTTCGTTGATCCAGTCGATGTACCGGTCTTTGAAGTGCGGGTTGTTGTTCGCCTCGTTCTCGAGCTGGATGGAGATGACGGTGCCATCCGGATCGGTCTGCGCCAGATGGGCGAAGATCGCCTTCATCGTTGCGATCTCGGCTTGTTTCATCTTCTCGGCCTTCGGACCGGTGGTGATGAGCGGATAGTCGACCTTGCCTTTGCCTCCGGTGATGTCGTAGTAGTCGCCGATCGGATCGCCGTCCTCGTCCTGCACATACCAGGACGGCGCGGTGTACTGGTAGCCGATGTCGACGGTCTTGTTCTCCTTGCCGTTCCATGCGCCGCTGTATGTGGGGATGCGCGAACCGCTCTGGCAGGCGGATCCGAACCACGCGAGGTCGATCTTCAGCCCGTATTTCCTGGCCCAGTTCACATAGGCGTCCAATACGGTGAAGTCGTATTCTCCGGGCCTGACTTCGACGTCCCTCCATAGCAGCGCCTGGGATATGGTCGCGTAGTTGAGGTTCGCGGTCTTCTCGTACGCGTTCTCGCCGAAGCTTAGATCGAGATGCCTCGTGGGATAGTCATTTCGGCTGGAGCCGGAGTTCTCCTTGAACTCCTCCTGGTGCCCCATGCGCTCCCATGTGCCCATGTTCTGGGCGAACGAGTACAGGTACGGCCTGCCGTCCACTTCAAGATAGTATTCGCCGTTGCCTTTCCGGGCGACGCGTGAGACCACGCGACGGCTCTCCTGCTCCTGCGCGTGCGTGGAGCCGTTCTCGGCCGCGAACGCGCCGATGGGCATGGTCATGGCTATGGCGGCCATCGCCGCCACGGCCGATTTCAGCACAGTGCACCGGGGATGCTGCATCCGTGACATTGGTTCTCCTTATGCGTGAGGGTGGTGGTATGACGGCGACGGCTCACAGGGTGACGTCGATGCGTGGCCGTGCGGAGTCGTCGTGATGGGAGATCCCGTCCACGATGACGGTGAGTCCGGGACCATGCCCGTAGCGGTCGCCGAGAAGGTCGTAGTAGAGGTCGACGGTGGAGTCGCCCGCCGGCAATCCCAGCAGCCGCCAGTACGGCATCCCGTGGCCGACGGCGAGCGGGGCCACGGTGAGCGTGGTACGGCCGTCCGCATCGCCATGGACGTCCACGCCGGCGAACCCGGAGATGACGAGGTCCGCGAATGCGGAGTGGTTGTAGTCCTTGCCCCGTTCGTATCCGCCTTTGTCCTTCCTCCATTCCCACGCCTCGAGCTGGTCGCGGGAGATCCATGCGCCGGTGTCGGCGTCGAGATCCTCGTCGATCCAGTCGACCATCTCGCCGTCCGCCGTCTGTCGGCGATGGATGGCGGCGTACCGGCGCAGTTCGCGCATGAAATCGCCGGGCCCCACGCCGCCGCGGCCGGAACGGATCTCGGCGATCATCGCGTTGAGGGTCTGCGTGGTGGCGTAGGGCCAGCAGGGACCGTTCCACTGGCATTCATGGGCCGAGTCGCGGTTCATGTAGCGAGGATGGCATGCCTCGGCGGTGCGGATGCCCACGGCCCCCGCGAAATAATCGGGATCGGCGAGGAAACGCCACGCGCCTTCATGCCGTTCGTCCGCCAGTCCGAACGCCCACGGGATGTATCCGATTTCCTCACGCACGTTGCGTGAGGGATCCACATCGGTGAAATCCGTGGCGGCGATGACGCCGTCCTTGTCATCCAACGGCAGGACCTTGAAGAACTCGCCTTCCGGATCCCACAGCTCCTCGCGGATGAGCCCCGTCAGGGCGGACGCCTTCGCGTCGAACCGGTCGGCGAGGTCGCTCCGACCCGACCATCGGGCGATCACGGCGATGGATCGTGCGTTGGCGGCCATGTAGCTGTTGAGCGTGGGGCGCAGGCCGGATCCGGAGATGGAGTCCTCCATCGCGTCGCGGTCGTCGTACGACCAGAACAGGCCATAACGCGTCATGTTGCGCTCCTCGACGGTCTCATAGAACCGCACGAACCCGTCGAGCAGGGATACGGCGAAGTCCCGGTCCGCGCGGGTCTCGGCATAACGGCGCACCGCGTCGACGATCCAGGACGAATAGGACAGCTCGTCGCCGGAGCCTTTGAACCAGAAGTCCACATAGCCGCGGATCAGGTCGTCGCCGTTCCTCAGCCAACGGGCTTCGGCGACATGATGCCCGTTCGCGCAGTTGATGGAGTTGTACGCGCCGGCCCAGTAGACGTCGGGCAGGAATTCGGTGATGATGCGGCCTTCCGGCGTGGATGTGATGTGCTTGCGGAACGTCCACCAGCGGAACCAGTAGACGCGTTCGATGACCGCGTCGGCGCATTCGAAGAACGGCACCTCGCGGCGCATCCAGTCGGCGGACTTCTCATCGGCGATGTCCTGGACGTACAGTTCCTCGTCATTGCGGTTGAAGATGCCGGCGTAGAGGTCGATCACGTCGTCGGCGTCGCGTAGCGGCGCAGGCGCGGTGAACTCCTCGACCGGCTGGTAGGTCTCGGCCATGGTCGGCTCCTTCCCGTTCGTTCAGGCCTTCTCGGCACCGTTGCGGGCGCGGTTCAGGTGGATGTAGGCGAACACGCCGACGATGACGAGCAGCAGCGCGATGCCGAACGGCAGGAAGGAGACGGCCAGATCGGAGCTTCCGAGGATCGCCTCGACGGCGGTCATGGCGAGCGGGGCGAGGAAGATGCCCACGTGGAAGCCGATCATGATGGCGGTGGACCAGAACGCCTGCTGGGATCTGGTCGCGTACTTCGGCAGCTGGTTGAACAGCCACGGTCCAAGGATCGGCCCGGGCACGTAGAAGCAGATGATCGAGGCGACGAGCATCGGCCAGCTGCCGTTCGCGAAGTACAGGAGGAAGCAGCCCAGCGCCTCGATGGCGATGCCCAGATACAGGGTGTTCATGTCGCCGAGGATTTTGTTCAGCGCGCCGAATCCGAAGCCGGAGACGATGCCGGCGGCCACGCCGATGGACATGACGGTGGATGTGTTGAAGTCGGCGCCCAGCGCCTCCTGCGTGACGGCCGCCCAGCGCACGAAGCCGGACTGCATGGCGATCAGATAGCCGGCGGCGAACAGCGCGAACAAGATGAGAATCACGTAATTCGATTTCTCTGCGAACACATCGCCGCCCTCGGCGGCATCCTCGTCATCGGATTTGTCGTCGGCGAGCTTGACGTCCGGGACGACGATCCAGAACCATGCGAGTGCCGCGAACGAGAGGATGTAGGCGGAGAAGGAGCCCTGCCAGCCGAACGAGGAGGCCAGCACGCCGACCAGCGCGGTGAGGATCATCTGGCCGATGTTCTCGAACGCGCCGCGGATACCCAGCAGTGTGGAACGGGTATCGCCGGACCACATCACCTGGATAATGGCGACGGCCAGCGAGTTGTAGCAGCCGAGTCCCAGGCCGAGCACGATGCGCGAGATGAGGATCACAGTGTAGTCGCTGACGAACATCGGCACCACTCCGGAGACACCGACGAGGGCGACGCCGAGACCGATCACGTTCTTCAGCCCGAAGAATCTGGCCATCGCCGGACTGAGCAGCAGCGTGATCAGTGCGGTGAGCGACGGCGTGGTGGACAGCAGTTCGGCGGCCGCGTTGGACACATGAAGACCATCGCGGATCTGCGGCAGGATGCCGTTGATGATGTTGGAGCTGGTGAGCAGCAGCGATACCGCCAGTACGGCCAGCTGCACGGTGAGACCGTACTTCTTGACTTCCTTTGTCATGGTTGTTCCTTTGGATTCGGGATTCCACATGGAGACGGACGACGGCGCCCATCGCTGGACCCCGCTCCCGCCGTTTCCGTTGTCGCATTCAGCATAACATGAATTTACAAGAACGTTTAACCTTTTTGCGCAGCCATATGCTCGGATGCTATGTAATGGCTATTTTTCAACGTATATATGCCGATATGTATTTCTCTGCCGCCGGCGTGTTGAAACGTTCTTGTTGAGGTTTGCCAATAACGTTTCACCCAATAGGTTCAATACACGGGGATACCGGGAGACCATCCACGGAACAGATGGGCCCGGGGAGACCCCGGGCATGCAGGAGACGCCCGTCAGGCCGATTCGCCGCGGACCAGGGAGAACCCGGCGATGCGCCTACGCGGTTCGACGGATTCCCCGCCCCGGATACGCTCGACCAGCATCGATACGGCCTGCCTGGCCATATCATCGAAATCGATGGCTATCGTGCTCAGCAACGGCGCGCAGTACGCGGCGGGGCTCACACCGTCGAACCCGAACACCGCCTTGTCTTCGGGTACGCGGATGCCCATCTCCCTCATGCCGCGCATCAGACCGAAGGCGATGAGGTCGTTCATGCAGAAGACGACATCGTACCCCAGGTCCGCCTGGACGAGCGTCGCGGCGGCCTTGGCCCCGCCCTCCACCGTCCATTCGCATGGAATCGTGTCGCTCTCCGAGCCGAGACCGGCGTCGATCATCGCCCGGACCGCGAGATGCGAACCGGTGTTGCGGCCCTCCTGACCGAACTCGCCCGGAGCGAACCGTCGGCCACCGGCGATCGCCGCATGCTCGTATCCACGTGACTTCAGATAGGAGAACACCGCCCGGAACGACGCTTCCAAGGGCAATGCCACATTGTCGTAGCGGGGGTGCGCCGCATAATCCTCGAACAGCACCGCGGGATGGTCCCCGATCAGGGATCGGAGCTCGTCCTCCGAAGTGTTGTGCAGATTGACGATCAGCCCGTCGCACATCGGCGTGCTGATGCGTTTGAGCGAGTCGCGCTCGGCTTCGGGCGAGGCGTTCGTCTGCACCACGATGACCTGATAGCCGGCCTTGGCCGCCTCCCGCGAAATGGCCGATGCCAGATCGGAGAAATACGGGTTCCCCAATTCGGGGACGACGAACGCGATGACGCCGCTGCTGCCCTGCTTGAGGAAACGGGCGGACAGGTTCGCCGTGTAATGCAGTTTCTCGGCGGCCTGGAGAATCCGCTCACGCGTCGCCGGCTTGAACCCCGGTTCGCCACGAAGCACCACCGACGCGGTGGCGATGGACACTCCCGCCTCCTTGGCGACGTCACGCAATGTAGCCATGGCGATACTCCCCGTTTCGGCCAATCGAATCGTTCGCTGATCGACGCGAACCAGCCATATAAACGTTACACCACGACGACGAGCGTCCCCGCCGACCGGCGCCGGTCACGGCTCGATGATCCAGGAAAGCCCCACGAGGACGATGAGGAAGAGCACGTTGACGGCCGAGTAGACGGCGAGGTAGCGGCCCTTGCGGTCCGGATATTTGCGCACGACGTTCTTGTAGCCGATCAGGGAGGCCATCGAGGCGATGAGCGTGCCCATGCCGCCCAGGTTCGTGCCGATGATGAGCGGACGCCACTGCTCGGTGAAGCCGGACAGCAGAATCGTGGTGGGCACGTTGCTGATGAGCTGGCTCGAGCCGACCGCAACCTCCAGCGGATGCGCGTCCACCAGCGAGGCGGCGAGCTCGTAGAATTCGGGCACGCGCTTCATGTTGCCGATGAAGATGAAGAACATCGTGAAGGTGAGCGGCAACCCCCAATCCACGTTGCGGAACGCCTTGCGGTCGCACACGAGGAACGCGGCGAACACGATCACGCACATGAGCCACAGCGGGATGAAGTCGCTCACCGCGAGCAGGCAGACCACGAACAGCAGCGCGTAGACGACGGTGCGCCATCCGCCGTAGCCGGCGCCATAGCCGGTGATGCGGATCTCGTCGGGGCGCGGCTTGCCGCTTTCCGGCGCGAGCACGCCCTGCTCGATGCCGGCACCGTCCAACGACTGGAATTCGGAGACCGGCTTGGAGCCGAACACGACGCAGGTGATGACGACGAGCAGCACGGCGGCGGTCACGGAGTACGGCGCCATGATGCCGATCATCTCCATCGACGGCATGCCGGTGAGCGCCTTCAGGTAGAGGTTGTGCGCGTTGCCGATCGGCGTGAGCATGCTGCCCACGTTCGCACCGATGGTCATCAGCGTGCCGACGAGCACCGCATGCTCCTCCATGTGCGCCATGACGAGCACGGAGATCGCGAACGGGATGAACGTGACGAGCGCGACGTCGTTGGTGATGAGCATCGCGGAGAAGAACGTGAGCGAGATGAGCGTGAGGACGAGCCCCCGCGCGGTGCGCACGTGATGCAGCAGACGCGAGCCGATGATGCGGAACACGCCGATGCGCTGCAGACCACACACGACGAGCATCAGGCACACGAGCTGGCTGATCGTGCTCATGTGCACATAGCCCTTGTAGTCGGCGTCCGGCGGGACGATGAAGCATGAAATCAATGCCAGCACCGTGGCGACGATGAGAATCGTCTCGCTTTTCAACAGTCCGACCAGCCAGCGCCGCATCGATTCCTCCGTGGAACAAGGGGATTTACCGTAAGTATCCTAACGGAAACCGCGCCCTGTTACGTAGTCCCGGCGTGCTGTTTTCCGACCGTTTTCCGCGAAATCATTGGTCACGCTTACTCGCTATTGGCTTTTCCTCCCGACTTTTTCGATTTTTCATGACTGAATTCCGCATGAACGGAATATGAAGAACAAGTTTTCCCGAGTCCCTGGTCCGTCCGCGCGCACGATGCGGGACTACGCCGACTACACACCGCCCGCGTAGTTTCACTTGCTGTTCACCATGGTTTCAGTCAACTTTCCCCTGCACGCCGTCCGCGCGGCCCGAAGCGGCGGCACGATAGGAGATGCAGCGCGGTTCGGCTGCCACGGTATGAGGTCCAAACCGCGATAACTGAATACCGATCACGGCACCGCGACCGCGGCGCCCCCGCGAACGGGCCGCGGAAAGCCGGCCCGGACAGAAAAAGGCAGTTGACGAAATATGCTCGAACTCAAGGACATCACCAAGTCGTTCGGCGACACCCATGTGCTGAACGGCATCAGCCTCGAACTGGACAACGGCAAGATCATGTCGATCCTCGGCCCGTCCGGCGGCGGCAAGACCACGCTGCTCAACATCATCCTGGGCATCACGGAGCCGACCAGCGGCCAGCTGATCTACAACGGCGAGGACCTCACCCACGTGCCGATGGAGAAGCGCGGCTTCAACATCGTGTTCCAGGACTACGCGCTGTTCCCGAACCTCACCGCCTACGAGAACATCACCTACGGCCTGAGGAACAACCCGGGCATCTCCTCGCCGGACGAGATCAAGGAGCTGATCAGCCTGCTCGGCCTCGAGGAGCACCTCAACAAGCACATCGACGAACTCTCCGGCGGCCAGAAGCAGCGCGTGGCGCTCGCCCGCACCCTCGTCATGAAGCCGAAGCTGCTGCTCCTCGACGAGCCGCTGTCCGCCCTGGACGGCGTGATCAAGGAGTCCATCAAGGCGAAGATCAAGCAGATCGTCGAGCAGTACGACCTCACCACGATCATGGTCACCCACGATCCGGAGGAGGCGTGCACGATGAGCGACAAGGTGCTCATCATCAACCACGGCAAGGTGGCGCAGTACGACACCCCGGAGAACATCATCGAGCATCCGGCGTCCGACTTCGTGCGCAAGTTCATCCTCCACCAGCTCGAGGTGAAGCGCAACAACATCTACACCCTGTTCAACGAGGGTGACGAGGCCGAGACGGCCGCGCACGCCAACGCCGAGCTCGCCTCCGCGGGCCAGGAGGCCTGAGCCATGTCGGTAGAGTCCATCCAGGCGGGCAAACAGCTGCCCAACATCCGCCCCGAGATCCACAACTACGAGGCGCGGCCCTCCAAGCCGAAGCAGACCGAACTGTGGACGCTGCTCGCGATCGTCGCCGTGTGCTTCATCGGATTCCTCGTCGTGCCGATGATCCTCGTGATCATCCGCTCCTTCACCACCGCGGGCGGCGAGGCCACGCTCGACAACTACGCGACGATCCTGTCCCGCCCCGAATTCATCCGGTCGATCACCAACTCGCTGACCGTCGCCGCCGTCTCCGCGCTCGTCGCCGTGCTGCTCGCGTTCCTGCTGAGCTACACGATCAACTGCACGAACGTGCCGCGCGGATTCAAGAAGGCCGTCGCCCTGCTCGCGCAGCTGCCGATGCTGCTGCCGACCATCACCTACGGCTTCGCGATCATCTACTCGTTCGGCAAGAACGGCCTGATCACGCAGATCATCGGCCACCCGCTGTTCGACATCTACGGGTTCAACGGCCTGCTCATCGGCTACGTCATCTACACGCTGCCGACCTGCTTCCTGCTCATCAACAACAGCTTCCAGTTCGTCGACAAGAAGTTCATCATCGTCTCGCACATCATGGGCGACAACCCGCTGACGACCTTCCTCAACACCGTGCTGCGCCCGCTGGTCGGCACGCTGGCCGTCGCGTTCATCCAGTCGTTCTTCCTCGCGTTCACCGACTACGGCATCCCGACCTCGGTGGGCGGCACCTACGACGTGCTGGCCATGACGCTGTTCAACCAGATGCTCGGCTCGATCCCGAACTTCAACCGCGGCGCCGTGATCGCCGTGTTCATGCTCATCCCGTCGATCATCTCGATCGTCCTGATGACCGTGCTCGAACGCTTCGCGATCCGCTACAAGCAGATCAGCCAGATCGACCTGCCCAAGGGGAAGAAGCGCGACTGGATCTGCGGCATCGCCTCGGTCGTCACGCTCGTGTGCGTGCTCTCCGTGTTCCTCGTGATCCTGCTCATCCCGTTCGTCCAGGAGTGGCCGGACCATCTCGGCTTCACGTTCGCGCACATCGCGAACCTGTTCACCGACTCGCAGCTGACGCAGGTGTTCACCAACTCGCTGTACGTCGCCGTGATGACCGCCATCTTCGGATGCGTGTTCGTCTACGCCGCGGGCCTGGTCACCTCCCGTTCGAAGCTGCCCGCGTGGGTCCGCCGCTCGGTGGACGCGATCTCCGCGATCATCAACACGGTCCCGGGCATGGTGCTCGGCATCGCCTTCCTGTTCATGTTCTCCGGCTCGCCGCTGCAGAACACGTTCTGGATCCTCATCATCGCGAACATCGTGCACTACTTCGCCACCCCGTACCAGATGATCAAGGACTCGCTGACCAAGATGAACGCCGGCTGGGAGACCACCGCCAAGCTCATGGGCGACAACTGGATCAAGACGCTGGTGCGCGTCGTCACGCCGAACGCGTGGCCGACCCTGCTGCAGATCTTCGGCTACTACTTCGTCAACGCGATGGTCACCATCTCGGCAGTCGTCTTCCTGACCGGCGCCCGCACGCAGGTCATCACGACGAAGATCTCCGCCCTGCAGCACATCGCCAAGTTCGACGACGTGTTCGTGCTCTCGCTGCTCATCCTCGTCGTCAACCTCGTGGTCAAGGGTCTGATCGCCCTGTTCACCCGCGACCGTGCCGCCGAGCGCGCCAAGGAGGCCCGCAAGGCCAAGGCCACCGTGAGGACCCCGCAGGTGGCCGCCTCGTTCAGCACCGTACGCCCGAGCCGCCAGCTCGCGGCGGCGGCCGCCACCTTCCAGCTGCCGGACAGCGGCAACCGCAGGAACCGCAGCCTGCTCACCGGCATCGCCTCCGCGGTGTGCGTGGCGCTGCTCGTCGGCTTCGGCGCGGTCTCCACGTCCGCGGCGGCGGCCGGCGGCAAGGTCGTCATCTACACGAACGCCGACGAGGAGGCCGTCACCGCCTTCGAACATGCGCTCGACCGCAACGGCTACAAGGACCAGTACATCATCCAGGAGTTCGGCACCTCCGAGCTCGGCGGCAAGATGCTGGCCGAGGGCAAGGCCCTCGAGGCGGACATGCTGACGATGAGCTCCTACTACGTGGACTCCGCCCAGGACCGCAACCACATGTTCGCGAACCTGACGGACGTGCACTCACAGCTGCTCGGCGACACGGAGAACTCGAAGGCCCCGGCCTACCGCTCCCCCACCACCGCGCAGGAGGGCGCGATCATCATCAACACCGAGGCCCTCAAGGCCGCGGGCGTGCCGAAGCCGAAGAGCTATGCCGACCTGGCCAAGCCCGAGTACAAGGGCCTGATCTCCGTGCCGGACATGGAGGGTTCCTCCACCGGCTGGCTGATGGTCCAGGCAATCGTCGACGCCTACGGCACCGGCGCGAAGGGCAAGAAGATCCTGACGGACATCTACCGCAACGCCGGCCCGCATCTCGAACAGTCCGGCTCCGGCCCGCTCAAGTCCGTGCGCGCCAAAGAGGTGGCGATCGGCTTCGGCCTGCGCCACCAGGCGGTCGCGGACAAGAAGAACGGCCTGCCCATCGACTACGTGGACCCGACCGAAGGCAACTACTCGCTGACCGAATCGGTGGCGGTGCTCGACAAGGGCCGCGCCACCAACCCGAAGGCGCAGAAGATGGCCGGCGTCATCATCGACCAGGGCCGCAAGGAGCTGCTCGAGACCTACCCGACCCCGCTCTACAAGGGTGAGAAGGCCCCGGCGAACGCCTCCAAGCGTTCGAAGTCCTTCCCCGAACCGCTGACCGTCGACCTGCTCCAGAAGCACCAGGACTTCTCGTCCGAGTGCAAGCGAGCCGCGGAAGGCGGCGAGTGACGGGCCTCGCCCTGAGTCGCGCCCAGACCGCGCAAGTGAACGCAATCTGAACGCAACTCGCTTACTACAAACGACACTCCGCCCGCAGGGCGAAATCTACGTAGAAATTTTCAAAAACTTCCTTCGTGATTACACTCTGCGGGCGGAAGCCATATTCACAGCATTTCGCAACAGCAACAGCACTTCACATAACCCCACTCATCAAGCCAAGGAAAGGAAACGACCATCATGGCCAACGAATACAAGCTGCTCACCCCCGGACCGCTGACCACGACCCGCACGGTCAAGGAGGAGATGCTCTTCGACCACTGCACGTGGGACGAGGACTACCAGCAGATCACCCAGAAGATCCGCCGCCAACTGCTCGAGCTCGCCCACTGCGACCCGCGCGACTACACCGTCGTGCTCATGCAGGGCTCCGGCACTTTCGGCGTGGAGAGCGTGATCACCTCCGTGATCGGCAAGGACGAGAAGGTCCTGCTGTGCACGAACGGCGCGTACGGCGACCGCCAGGTCAAGATCTGCGAGCACGCGGGCATCGACTACGTCCAGTACGCCGAGCCGTACGACCGCATCCCGGACGCCGACAAGGTCGAGGAGTACCTGAGGAACGATCCGTCCATCACGCACGTCTCGATGATCCACTCGGAGACCACCTCCGGCCTGCTCAACGACATCGCCGCCGTGGCCACCGTCGCCAAGGCGCACGGCTGCACGTTCATGGTCGACGCGATGAGCTCCTTCGGCGGCGTCGACATCCCGGTCTCCGGCTGGGGCATCGACTTCCTCGTCTCCTCCGCCAACAAGTGCATCCAGGGCGTGCCCGGCTTCAGCTTCATCATCTGCAACAAGGCGAAGCTCGAAGCCTCCAAGGGCAAGGCGCGTTCGCTGTCCCTCGACCTGTGGGACCAGTGGAACACGCTGGAGAAGGCGAACGGCAAGTGGCGCTACACCTCCCCCACCCACGTGGTGCTCGCCTTCTCGAAGGCGCTCGACGAGATGTTCGCCGAAGGCGGCATCCCGGCCCGCTCCGCCCGCTACCAGCTCAACAACGACCTGCTCATCGCCCGCATGAAGGCGCTCGGCTTCCGCACGTTCCTCGCGAAGAACCAGGGCCCGATCATCACCACGTTCCTCTACCCGGACGGCACGAAGTTCGACTTCCACGACATGTACGAGTTCATCAAGGAGCGCGGCTACGCGATCTACCCGGGCAAGCTCACCCACGAGGAGACGTTCCGCCTGGGCAACATCGGCGAGATCTACACGGACGACATCGAGAAGGTGACCGAGCTGCTGGCCCTGTACATGGGCGAGCGCGGCCTGCTCGAGGCGGCCACCGGCTCGGCTTCCGTGCCCGAGGCGATCGCCGCGATGGACAAGGCCGGCGAGCCGATCAAGGCCGCCGCCCCGGCGAACGTGAAGCTCACCGCCTGATCCCCGCCTCTCTCCCCACCCGCTTCGCGGGAGCCCCCTCGACTGAACCGCACCCTGATTGTTGGACTGAAGTAATTCGGATTCGATGATTGGAGGTGCGGTTTCTCATGTCCGGGAATCGCAGGCGTCGTTATGACGATGGTTTCATGCGGCTCGTC
>NZ_JBKEVG010000022.1:0-25825 GCF_056356955.1 Bifidobacterium sp. LH_419 | reverse complement strand
CGGGAATCGGACTGGCAATCATTGACTATAAAGAAGTAAGTAGTACAACACACTCTTGAGTTCTCAAACCACCACACACGCCAAGCAACCCGGAAACCAACCAACAGCAGACAACCGGACCACTCAGCGGCAGCGAATGAATAACCTACACCACACCGACCACACACGCAAACCCACACCACAAAACAACCCCAAAAACCCCGGAAACACAAGCATCCATCGGCGTGTCGAAAAACCGACCACACAACAACCCGACAACCCCCTCAGTCGGCCTGCGGCCGCCAGCTCCCCCTCACAAGGGGGAGCGCTCTCCCCCACCCGGCTCCGCCGGGAGCCCCCTCGACAGAAGGGGCCCAAGACGACGACGCCCCGCTGCACATACGAAAAGAGCCGAGCGGTTTCCCGCTCGGCCCTTCGGTCCGTCTGCGACGAATCAGCCAGTCAGCGAATCAGCCGATCAGCCCTTGATCTTGCCCATGACGATCTTGGTGACGGCCTTCGCGTCGGCCTGGCCGCGCGTCGCCTTCATCACGGCGCCGATGATCACGCCCATCGGCTTCATGTTGCCGCTCTTGAGCTTCTCGACGACGTCCGGGTTGGCTTCGAACGCCGCGTCGACCGCCGCCTCGATGGCGCCGGAATCCTCGACGATCTTGTAGCCGTGCTTCTTGACGACCTCGTCCGGCGTGCCTTCACCGGCGAGCACGCCGGCGATGGTCTGCTTGGCGAGCTTGTCGTTGAGCTTGCCGTCGGCGATGAGCTTCTCGACCTCGGCCACGTCGGCCGGGGTGACGGGCAGCTCCTCGAGCGAGACGCCCTTCGCGTTGGCTTCGCGGGAGAGCTCGCCGAGCCACCACTTGCGCGCGCCGCCGGCGGTCGCGCCGGCCTTGACGGTCTCCTCGATCAGGTCGAGGGCGTCCGCGTTGAGGATGTCGCGCAGCTGCAGGTCGGTCAGGCCCCATTCGGCCTTAAGACGGTTGCGGCGCTCGCGCGGCATCTCCGGCATCTGCGCCTCCATCTCGGCGATGTGCTCCTTGGTGATGTGAAGCATGACCAGATCCGGATCCGGGAAGTAGCGGTAGTCGTCCGCGTCGGACTTGAGACGGCCGCCCGCGGTGGTCTGCGTGGCCTCGTCCCAGTGGCGGGTCTCCTGCAGAATCTCCTTGCCTTCGTCGAGGCGTGCGGCCTGACGGCGAATCTCGTACTGGATGGTCTTCTCGATGCCGCGGAACGAGTTCACGTTCTTGGTCTCGGAACGGGTGCCGTACGGGGCGTCCGCGGAGGGGCGCAGCGACACGTTCACGTCGGCGCGCATGTTGCCCTGCTCCATGCGGGCGTGGGAGATGCCCAGCGCGCGCACGATGTCGCGGATGGCGCGCATGTACGCGCCGGCAATCTCCGGAGCGCGGTCGCCCGCGCCCTCGATCGGCTTGGTCACGATCTCGATGAGCGGCACGCCGGCGCGGTTGTAGTCGACCAGCGAGTGGTCGGCGCCCTCGATGCGGCCGTCGGCGCCACCCACGTGGGTGTTCTTGCCGGCGTCGTCCTCGATGTGGGCGCGCTCGATCGGCACGCGGAAGACGGTGCCGTCCTCCAGCTCGACGTCCAGGTAGCCGTTGCCGTTGGTCGGCTTGTCGTACTGGGAGATCTGGTAGTCGCGCGGCATGTCCGGGTAGAAGTAGTTCTTGCGGGCGAACTGGCTCCACTCGGCGATCTCGCAGTGCAGGGCGAGACCCAGCTTGATCGCGTAGTCGACGGCCGTCTTGTTAACGACCGGCAACGAACCGGGCAGGCCGAGGCTCACCGGGGTGAGCTGGGTGTTCGGCTCGCCGCCGAAGCTCACTTCGGCCGGGCAGAACAGCTTGGTCTTGGTGCACAGCTCGACGTGCGTCTCCAGGCCGAACACCACATCGTACTTCTTGGTGGCATCGGCGTACTTCATCAGTTTTTCAGCCATGATGTTGTCCTTGTAATCCTTCCGATGTCACTCACTTGGCGAGACCGTCGAGCCACGGGGCCTTGAGGTCCTTCCAGATCGGGCCGTTCCAGTCCTCCTCGAGCGCGGCTTCGAGCGCGGCGGCGGGCTTGTACATGACCTCGTCGCGCTGCTGCGGCGCGATGAACTGGAAGCCGACCGGCAGGCCGTCGTCGGACAGGCCGGCCGGGATCGACATGGCGGGCACGCCGGCGAGGTTCGCCGGGATGGTCGCGATGTCGTTCATGTACATGGCCAGCGGGTCGGACGTCTTCTCGCCGAGCTTGAACGCGGTGGTCGGGCTGGTCGGGCACACGAGCACGTCGACTTGCTCGAACGCCTTCTTGAAGTCCTCGATGATGAGCGTGCGCACCTTCTGCGCGGAGCCGTACCAGGCGTCGTAGTAGCCGGCGGACAGCGCGTAGGTGCCGAGGATGATGCGGCGCTTGACCTCGTCGCCGAAGCCGGCCTCACGCGTGTAAGCCATCATGTTGGCGGCGGTCTGCGGCACGCCGGCCGGCGGCATCACGCGCAGGCCGTAGCGCATGCCGTCGTAGCGGGCCAGGTTGGAGCTGACCTCGGACGGCATGATGATGTAGTACGCGCCGAGCGCGTACTCGAGGCGCGGGCAGGAGACCTCGACGACCTCGGCGCCCATCTCCTTGAGCTTGTCGACGGCCTCGTTGAAGCGGGCCGAGACGCCGGCCTGGAAGCCGTCGCCGCTGAGCTCCTTGATGAGGCCGACCTTCACGCCCTTGAGGTCGCGCTTCGCGCCTTCGCGCGCGGCGGCGACCATCGGACGCGGGCCTTCCGGGATGGAGGTGGAGTCGCGGCGGTCGTTGCCGCCGATGATCTCCTGCAGGAGCGCGGAGTCGAGCACGGTGCGGGAGACCGGGCCGATCTGGTCGAGCGAGGAGGCCATGGCGATCGCGCCGAAGCGGGAGACGCCGCCGTAGGTCGGCTTCACGCCGACGGTGCCGGTCAACGCGCCCGGCTGGCGGATGGAGCCGCCGGTGTCGGTGCCGAGGGCGAGCGGGGCCTCGAACGCGGCCACCGCGGAGGCGGAACCGCCGCCGGAGCCGCCGGGGACGCGGTCGGTATCCCACGGGTTGTGGGTGGTCTGGTAGGCGGAGTGCTCGGTGGAGGAGCCCTGCGCGAACTCGTCCAGGTTGGTCTTGCCGAGGATCGGCATGCCGGCGGCCTTGAGCTTCTCGATCACGGTCGCGTCGTACGGCGGGATCCAGCCTTCGAGGATCTTCGAGGCGGCGGTCGTCTCGATGCCCTTGGTGACGATCATGTCCTTGATGGCGATCGGCACGCCGGCCAGCTGCGGCAGGGCGGCCTTCTCGTCCGCGGACTTCGCGTCGAAGGCGTCGGCCTGCTCGCGGGCCACGTCGCCGGAGACCTTGAGGAACGCCTTGATGCTCGGCTCGGCGGCCTCGATCACGGCGAGGTGCGCGTCGACCAGCTCACGGCTGGAGACGTCGCCCTTCTTGATGGCCGCGCCCATTTCGGCGGCGGACAGCTTGACGAGTTCGTTGGTTGCTTCGGTCATATCGGCTCACTCCTCGCTTCCCAGGATGCGCGGCGCGACGAACATGCCGGCCTCGGTCTTCGGGCCGCCGGCGAGCGCCTCGGCCTGCGTCAGCGGCGTGACCGGCACGTCCGGGCGCAGGTACGCCTCGAGCGGGACCGGGTTGGCGGTCGGTTCGACGTCGTCGGAGGCGACCTCCTGGACCTTGTTGATGGAATCGGCGATGACGTTCAGCTCGCCCTGCAGACGGGTGATCTCCTCATCGGTGAGCGCGATTCGGGCCAAATCGCCCAAATGCACGATTTCTTCGCGTGTGAATGTAGGCATGCGCCTAACTATACGAGCAATTTGTGACACGCGGAACGGATGTACCGCCCGCCCCGAATCACCGTGTCATCGCATCATCGCGTTACCGCATCATCGCGTCATCGCATCCCGGCGGCCGCCGCACCGCGACCGCCGAATCGCCGCGTCCCCCTCGCCCGTCACCGGATCGCCGCGTGCTGCGCGATCCAGCTGTGCATGGCGACGGCCGCCGCCGCGCCCGCGTTGATCGAACGCACCGAACCGAACTGCGAGATGTACACGACGTCGTCGGCGAGGTCGAGCGCCGTCTCGGTCAGTCCCGGACCTTCCGCGCCGAACAGCAGCAGGCAGCGTTTCGGGAACGCGTACCGCTCCATCGGCACCGCGCCGGGCACGATGTCCATCGCGACGACGCGCGCCGCCTCCAGCTCGCGGATACGCGCCTCGGCGGCGTCCAGTTCCGCGAGGAACGGCGCCTGCGCGGCGCGCACGTCGCCGCCCGCGCGCGACGCCGCGTCACCCGTCGCGACGCTACCGGCCGCGCCGCGCACGGCGGCCGTCGCGCGGGCGGCGGCCTCGTGCGCGTGGAACGCGGCCGCCGCGGCGCGCGACCGCTCGGCCGCGATCTCGCCGGCGATGCGCATGCGCCAGCAGCGCACCATCGCCGCAATCGACGCGTGATGCTCCATGTGCTGGTACAGCTCGGTCATCAGCGCGCCATTGCGGTTCCACTTGTGCGGTCCGACGATGTGCACGCGCCGCGCCTGGAACGCGTTGGCGGTGCGCACCATCGAGCCGATGTTGAAGTCGTGCGTCCAGTTCTCGATGGCGACCTCGAAGTCGTGGCGTCCGTGCGCGTCCAGGTCTGCCTTGATCGCGGCGACCGTCCAGTACCGGTAGCGGTCGAGCACGTTGCGCCGATCGCCTTGGTCGAGCAGCTTCGGGTCGTAGCGGAGGCGGTCGGCGTACAGCGGCGACGCCGGATCGTCCGGCCGCGGCTCGCCGGGATGCGCCTCGGCCCACGGCCCGACACCCACCTCGCGGAACACCGGTTCCCCGGACCGCTCGCCTTCGACATCAATAGGATTACGAGGATGCATATCACCTTTCCATACATCTTGCGCCCCCTTGAGGCTGAGCCGTCAAGCAAACGCCAGAGGCGTTTGTAGGCGAAGGCGAACGACAGTGAGCCGACATCATGCCAGCCGAAGGCTGTCCGCAATCGCGTAGGAGCTGTCACCGAAGGTGACTGAGGGGGGGGTCTCCGCTGCCGACCTACTCCGCCAGATCGGACTCGTGGAACACCTGGATGAACGGCACCTCGTGCCTTGCACCGTCGACCGGGCTGATGACGGTGATCTCATGCTCGTCCGCGCCCTTGCCGACGCCGCCGACCAGCGAGGCGACGGCCACGACGCTCGCGCCCTCATGCTCGACGATCGAGAAGTCGAGGCTCAGCTCGTTGCCGTTGCGCAGCGTGACGAGCGAACTCGTCTGCACGTAGGATTTCTCGGACAGCCACGCGTCGAGCAGCAGCACGCGCTTGCCTCTGATCGACGGTCCCTTAATCGACGGGAACACGAAGTCCATGACGAATCCGTCGAGGTTCTCGCCGCGGGAGGCGGCGGCCTGGATCATCGATCCGACAAGCGGCACGGAAGCGGCGGTGAGCGCGCCGACCGCATCGTAATCGTCGACGGAATAGCCGGCGTCCTCCAACGTGTCGAGCAGGACGTGGCCCATCACGGCCGCACCGTGATGGTCGAGCGTCACCGCGTACAGCTCGGAGAACGGCTTGCCGGCGACGCGCTCGCGCAGCAGGGCGCGGAGCTGCTCGCGCGGGTCGAGCGCGGCGAAGTCGATGGGCTCGTTATGCAGGTCGGCGGGGCCGGTGGCGCGGAATCCTGAATCACTCATATCCCATAGGGTACGGCGCGCCCTCGTCACGACCGCACGAGGCGGGCGATGGCGGCGGACGCCTCGGCGAGCTTCTCGTCGGCCACGTCGCCGCCCTCGGCCGACGCCTGACGCACGCAATGGTTGAGATGGTCGTCGAGCAGCAGCAGGGCCACCGATTTGAGCGCCGAATTCGCGGCGGAGATCTGCGTGAGCACGTCGATGCAGTACCGGTCGTCGTCCACCATCTGCTCGATGGCGCGCACCTGGCCCTCGATGCGCTTCAGCCGCGCCAGCACCTTCGCCTTGTCATCGCCGTAGCCGTGCATCGCCAGTCTCCTTTCGCCGTGCGGAAAACACCATCCAGTATATACCCCATAGGGGTATTGGGTATACACTGTGGTGCGGTATACGATGGACTGAGACGAGAACGAGGAGCGGACATGGAACTGAACATCTTCACGTGCGTCGCCGCACTGGTCGTCGCGGCGCTCGCGACCTGGCTCATCCTGCGGTTCTTCTTCGGCGAGCGCAAGGGCGTGGCCGGCGAGCTGCACGAGGGCGCCCAGCGCGCCACCATCACCGTGAAGGGCGGCTACTCCCCCGACGTGGTGACGATGCGCGCCGGCATGCCGATCACCCTGAACTTCGACCGGCAAGAGACCGGCGAATGCACCTCGCACGTGGTGTTCGGCGATTTGGGGCTCGACGCGATGCTGCCGGGCAACACGGCCACCGAAGTGAAACTGCCCGCACTGCCGGCCGGCGATTATCCGTTCGCCTGCGGCATGAACATGGTGCACGGGCTGCTGCGCGTCCAAGGCGACAGAGGTGGCGAAACGGCGGGAGCCGCCGGAACGGGAGCCGCCGGAGCTAGGGCGGGCGCGGCGGGGGCTACGGGAGCCGGCGCACCCGCTCCCGCAGCCGCGGCTTCGGCCGACTACGCGGCGAACGAGGCTCGCGAAGCCGAGGAACGGCGTACCGAGATCCGCAACCTCACCCGTCTGGTCGCAATCGGCACGGTGCTGACGCTCCCCGTGTTCGCGGTGATGATGATCCACATGGCGAACCACATGCTGCTGCCGGACTGGCTCACGAACCCGTGGTGGCAGGCGATCCTCATCACGCCGGTCATGTTCTACTGCGGCGCGCCGATCCATCAGGTCGGTTTCCCCGCGCTGCGCCATCGCGCACCGGATATGAACTCGCTTGTCTCGCTGGGCACGGGCGCCGCCTACCTGTACAGTCTGCTCGTGTGCATCGCGCCGTGGCTGCTGCCGGAAGGCTCGCGCGAACCATACTTCGAATCGGTGGGCGTGGTCATCACGCTCGTGCTCGTCGGCCGCCTGCTGGAGACGAAGGCGCGCGAGGGCACCGGCAAGGCGGTGCAGAGCCTCATCAAGCTCCGCCCACGGGTCGCGCACCGGCTTGAAGGGGTCCCCGAGGGAATCGAGGAGGCCGCCGCGCAGGCATCGGGAGCCGGACAGCCCGCGCCCGGGGCGAATGTGCATGGTTCCGGGGGTGTCGTGCATGGTTCGGACGGCGATGTGCATGGTTCCGAGGCGGACGTGCATGATTCCGAGGGCAACGTGCAGCATTCTGATGCGAACCTGCACGCCCCTGTCGTGAAGACCTCTTCGCAGACGGGCGAACGCTGGCTCAATCCGAACGCCTTCCATGACGTCGACATCGACGAGGTGGAACCCGGCGACCTGCTCGTAATCAAGGCAGGAGAACGCATCCCGGCCGATGGCGTGGTCGTCGCCGGCGAGGCCGAGGTGGACGAGTCGATGATCACCGGCGAGTCCCGTCCGGTACGCAAAACCCCGGTCTTCACGACCACACCCCGCACGTTCGCCGAAAACGACTACACGTCCGGTCCGGATTCCTGCACGTTGTGTGCCGAACCATACACATTCGACGCCGAACCCCACACAACACCATCCGAACCATACACATTCGTCGACGGAGATGGCGATGCCGCGACTTCCGAGGGTTCCGCTCCCGCCCGCTCGTCCACGCTCACCGGCGCGACCGTGGTGCTGCGCGGCAACCTGCTCATGCGTGTCACGCAGACGGGCGGCGACACCGTGCTCTCGCAGATCGTCGCGATGGTGGCGCGCGCCCAGGCGACGAAGGCGCCGGTGCAGCGCCTCGCCGACCGCATCGCCCGCGTGTTCGTGCCGGCGGTGTTCATCATCGCCGTGTGGACGTTCGCGATCTGGCTGGCGCTCGGCCCGGACCCGAAGCTCGCGCACGCGCTGGTCACGGCGGTGAGCGTGCTCATCATCGCATGCCCGTGCGCGCTGGGACTCGCCACGCCGCTGTCGGTCACGGCGGCGACCGGCGTGGGCGCGACGAACGGCGTGCTCGTGACCAGCGCGAAAGCGCTGGAACGGGCACGCGAGATCGGCACGGTCGTGTTCGACAAGACCGGCACGATCACGCGCGGCGTGGCCGACGCGGATTCCGCGGATTGGAGCCGGCCGAGCTATGAGCGCGACACGGTCAAGCCCGGGTCGAAGGAGGCGGTGGCCGCGTTGCGCACGGCCGGCATCCGCACGGTCATGCTGTCCGGCGACAAGGCCGAGGTGGCGGCCGGCATCGCGCGCGAGGTCGGCATCGACACGGTGATCGCGCAGGTCAGGCCCGATGGGAAGGCATATTGGATCGAACGATTGCAGCACGAGCCGCATGAGGGGCTGATCGCGATGGTCGGCGACGGCATCAACGACGCGCCCGCGCTCACGCAGGCGGATCTGGGATTCGCGATCGGCACCGGCACGGACGTGGCGATGCAGTCCGCGGACGTGACGCTGATGAGCGGCGACCTGCGCGGCGTGATCCGCACGATCAACCTCTCGCAGGTGACGATGCGCAACATCCGGCAGAACCTCGGGTGGGCGTTCGGCTACAACGTGATCGGCATCCCGATCGCGGCGGGCGTGCTCTACCCGTTCACCGGCTGGCTGCTGAGCCCGATGATCGCCGGTCTCGCGATGGCCCTGAGCTCCGTCTGCCTGGTCCTCAACGCCAACCGCCTCAACCGCATCACCCTGAGCGACACGGCCCTCAAGGAGCCCCGCGCCGCAATCGCCCGAGCGGAGCCGTCGGCATTTTCTTCCGGCTCCCCCTACGAGGGGGAGCTGTCGGCGAAGCCGACTGAGGGGGTGTCCGCCGCCAGCGCAACCGAACCCGGCCCCCGCGTCATCATCGACGAACGCACCTCCCTCACCACCGGCACCTCCTCTTCCTGCGCCCCCTCCCAGGGGGAGCTGTCCGGCGAAGCCGGACTGAGGGGGGCCGCCGACACCGAAACCACCAGCACTTCCCCATCAATCACAACCAAGGAGAACACCATGGAAATGAACCACATGCACCACGACCACATGGCCATGCACCACGCCGCCCCCACCGAGGGCGAGACCGCCACCGATCCCGTGTGCGGCATGACGGTCGCGGTGAACGCGGACGCGATCACCCGCGAGTACGAGGGCAAGACCTACTACTTCTGCGGCGAACACTGCGCCAACAACTTCGCCAAGGCCCCCCAGATCTTCCTCGAGCACTGATTCCCCACCATAACGAAACCGGCCCGTCGCCCCGCAATACGCGGGAACCGACGGGCCGGTTTCGTATTCGCTATGCGTATTCGCTACGCAATCACGCAATCACGCAATCACGCGAAGAACGCCTTGAACAGCCAGGCGCCGACGATCGCGCCCACGATCGGGGCGACGACCGGGATCCACGCCTCGTTCCAACGGGACGTGCCCTTGGACGGAATCGGCAGGATGGCGTGCAGGACGCGCGGCATGAGGTCGCGGGCCGGGTTCAGGCCAGGGCCGGTCGGGCCGCCCATGGAGGTGACGAGGCCCCACACGATGAAGCCGACGACGATCGCGGCGGCGGCCGGGTCCTTCTCGCCCCACGGGTCCATCAGGCAGCACAGCGCGCCGAAGACGAGCACGAGCGTGCCGAACATCTCGTTGAGGAAGTAGTTGAGCTTCTTGTTGTCCGCGTCGGTGGTGCAGAAGGTGGCGAGGATGGCCTCGGCGTCATCGGTGTCCTTGTAGTGCGGGTAGTACGTGAGGTACACGATGAACTGGCCGAGCGCGGCGCCGAGCAGCTGCGCGATGATGTACGGTAGCACCTCGTCCCACGGGAACATGCCGTTGATGGCCTGCGCGAGGGTCATGGCCGGGTTGATGTGGGCACCGGAGACAGCGCCGAACATGAGCACCGGGAACATGACGCCGAAGCCGTAGCCCATGGCGATGTTGAGCCAGCCGGCGTGGTGGCCCTTCGTGTTCTTAAGCTCGACGTTGGCGACGGAGCCGTTGCCGAAGATCATCAGGATGGCGGTGCCGAAGAACTCGGCGGCCAGCTTGGTAAAGAGGGAGTATTCCACTGCTTCTTCTTTTCTTCTTGTTCTTGTCTGGATTGGTGATGCGGCCGCCCGAAAGGCGGGAGACAAACAAACGAGGTAAGCATACGCCGAGGGCTGAACTGGGTTGGCGGGTTGGCCTATAACCCTGGCTTCGTCGCCGTACGAGTTCGCTTGGAAATACAATAAGACCGGAATCTTTCGATTCCGGTCTTATTTGTGCCCCCGCAGGGATTCGAACCCTGGACACGCTGATTAAGAGTCAGCTGCTCTAACCAACTGAGCTACAGGGGCGTTGGCTAGTTGTTGAAGTGTTCCTTGCAACGAGTGATAAATATACTCGTGTTTGATTCTAACGCAACTCTCGGCGTGTCGCCCGGAATTCCAACGTTTGTAAAATCGCTGATTTGCCGTCTGCACGCTTCATCCACCTCGCCTAACCCACCTTGAAAACCGCTCTTCACATAATCATCACATAAATGGCAGGAGTCATACCCGAGCGGTCGAAGCCGCGCCTTGGAAACCGTCGGAACCCGCCAGAACCATCGGAACCACGCCAGCCTTGGCGCAACACAACCGCAACACCCGCCGCATACGAAAACCCCGCGCCCCGCGTGAACAACAATCACGCGCGGCACGGGGTTCTCAGTGCTTAAGCTCAGACTTCAATCCGTCAGTCTGATGGGAATCCGGCAGCAATAATCACCGCCGGAATCGTCACTCGGCGACGACCTTCACGAAGAAGTTCGCGGAGATCTCCGGGTGGAGCTGGACCGTGGCCGGGAATTCGCCGGTGGTCTTGATGGTCTCGACGGTGATGGCCTTCGGGTCGACCGGGGCCTTGTCGAGCAGCGCCATGGCGATGGCTTCCTTGGAGATGCCACCGAACAGCTTGCCGGACTCGGACACCTTGGCGGCGATCTCGACGGCGGAACCCTCGATGGCCTCCTTGGCGGCGACGGCGTCTTCACGGGTGGCGACGGCCTGGGCCAGACGGGCGCGCTTCATGGCGACGATCTGGGCCTCGGCGCCCTTGTTCCACGCGAAGGCAAGCTTCTGCGGGAGCAGGTAGTTGCGGGCGTAGCCGGCCTTGACGGTGACGACGTCACCGGAGTGACCGAGGTTCGCAACGGTCTGGGTGAGAATAACCTTGGTTTCAGCCATTTCAGATGCCTCCTAGAACTCAGCGGCCGGAAGTGGCGTACGGCAGCAGGGCCATCTCGCGGGCGTTCTTGATCGCCTTGGAGATCTTGCGCTGCTCCTGCACGGTCACGCCGGTGATACGACGGGAACGGATCTTGCCGCGATCGGAGATGAACTTGCGCAGCAGCGCGACGTCCTTGTAATCGATCTCGGTGACCTTCGCCGCCTTCAGCGGGTTCGGCTTCTTCTTGAACGGCTTGACCGGCGGTTGCGGCCTCTTGCGGGACATGATGTTCTCCTTATTTACGATGTTGATGTTGTGTTCGCTCGTCGCAGTTACGCGTTGCGCGTTGCATACGCGTCAGGTACTACGCGGCGTGAAAGCGTGAAGGCGCGGAAACGCGGATCAGAACTCCGGATCGTCGTCGGAGCCGCCGCCGAAATCGGAGGAGCCGCCGAACGTGGAGAAGCTGTTGCCCGAATCCGAGCCGCTGCTCCACGGGTCCGCGGCCGGCTGCTGTCCGCCCGCCGGCGCGCCGGACTGGCCGCCGCCGAAGCTGGAACCGCCGCCCTGGTAGCCGTTGCCACCCGAGTAGCCGCCATTGCCGCCGTTACCGCGGCCATAGCCGCCGGCGTTCTGGCCGTAGCCATTGCCGCCGCCGAAGCCGCCCGCGCCGTTGCCGCCCTGGTTGCGGCCCGCGAAGCCGCCGTTACCGGACGACTGGCGGGTCACCTGGGCGGTGGCGTAGCGCAGCGACGGGCCGATCTCGTCGACCGTCATCTCGACGACGGTGCGGTTGGAACCGTCCTGTGCCTGATAGGAACGCTGCTGGAGACGACCCTGCGCGATCACGCGCATGCCCTTGGACAGGGACTGTGCGCAGTGGTCGGCGAGGTCACGCCATGCGGAGCAACGCATGAACAGCGCCTGTCCGTCCTCGAACTGGCCGGACTGGCGGTTGTACGTGCGCGGCGTCGACGCGATGGTGAAGCTCGCCACGGTCGCGCCGGAACCGATGGTGCGCAGTTCCGGATCCGCGGTGAGATTGCCGACGATGGTGATCGTGGTTTCGCCTGCCATGATTGCCGCCTTCCTACTTCGAGATTCCTACTTCGACTGTATTCCGCACCGGCGTCCCGTGCGACGGTGTTCCGCCGCGGGAGCCGGTTGACGCTTCAAACGCTTACTTGACGTCCTTACGAAGGATCTTCGTACGGATCACGGATTCGTTGAGGTTGAGGACACGGTCGAGCTCATCGCTGGTAGCGGGCTCGGCGGTGTAGGTCACCACGACGTAGTTGCCTTCGGTCTTGCCGTTGATCTCGTAGGCGAGCTTGCGACGGCCCCAGAAATCGGGCTCATCGACGGAACCGCCTTCCTTGGTGACCAGCTCGAGGTACTGCTCGGTCAGCTTCTTGAGATCACGCTCGTTCAGCTCAGGATCGGCGATGAACATCAGTTCGTACTTATGCGCAGACATCACCCACCTCCTTCGGACTATGTGGCCACGGACCTTCCGTGGCAGGAGTGTGTATGCGTGCTGCATCATCCGGGTCGCATGCGCGCGGCAAGAAGCCGGACACGCCTATGACCCCAACAAAGCAACCTCCCCAAGATAACGCCCCCGCTCGACAGATCACGCCCCTCGCCCACGCCCGAACCACCACCCCGTGCAAGCCATTCCACACGGGCACCCCGCACGGGCACCCCCTCAGACGACCTCCGGTCGCCAGCTCCCCCTGAAAGGGGCGCAAACAGCGGACTCCCCCTCCTGCGCCCCCTTTCAGGGGGAGCTGTCAGGCGGCGGCCTGACTGAGGGGGTCTCCCGCCAACAGCCGCCAACAGCCCACACCCCGCACCTTCCCCCACACGCCTTCTTCCCCTCCCCTAGTACACTTGTCTGAGGTTCACCGCGCATGCGGAAGCGCCGCGCGGTGCGAGGACACTACGAACAAAAGGACGGGTACGAGAAACATGACGTCGCTGCTCGAGGGCACTCCGGACAAGCGTATGGCGGTGGTCACCGGCCGCGCCTACCCCGAACTGGCCGATCAGATCGCCGCATGTCTGGGCACGCAAGTGCTGGAGACCACCGCCTACGATTTCGCGAACGGCGAGATGTACGTGCGGTTCACCGAGCCGGTGCGCGGCGCGGACGTGTTCGCGCTGCAATGCCATTCCGGCGACATCAACAAGTGGATCATGGAGCAGCTGCTCATGATCGACGCCCTGAAGCGCGCCTCCGCCCGCACGATTACCGTGGTCGCGCCGTTCATGGGCTACTCCCGTCAGGACAAGAAGCATCAGGGCCGCGAGCCGATCACCGCGCGCCTCGTCTACGACCTGTTCCGCACGGCCGGCGCCGACCGCATCATGACGGTCGACCTGCACGCCTCCCAGGAGCAGGGCTTCTTCAACGCGCCGGTCGACCATCTGACCGCCACGCCAGTGCTCATCGATTACGTGCGCAATCATCTGCCGCTCGAGAACACGACGATCGTCTCCCCGGACGCGGGCCGCATCAAGGTGTCGGAGCGTTGGGCGGCGAAGCTCGGCAACCTGCCGCTCGCCTTCATCCACAAGACCCGCGACATCACCCGTCCGAACCACGCCGTCGCGCACGGCATCATCGGCGACGTGCTCGACCGCGACTGCGTGGTCGTCGATGACATGATCGACACGGCCGGCACGATCTGCGAGGCGGTGCACGCCCTGCGCGGCGCCGGCGCGCGCTCGGTCACGCTGGTCGCGACGCACGGCCTGCTGTCCGGCCCGGCCGTCGAGCGCCTGTCGCAGTGCGGCGCGCGCGAGATCGTCCTGATGGACACGGTGCCGGTCCCCGAGGAGAAGCGCCTGCCGAACATGACGGTCCTGTCCGTCGCGCCTCTGCTGGCCGCCGGCATCCGCTCCGTCTTCGAGGAGAATTCCGTCCAGACCCTGCTCGAAGGCCTCCCCGAGGACATGCGCCCCCGCAACATCTACGCCTGATCCCCCGTCATCACCTCCCTCTGAGGAAGCTGCCGCCAGAAAGTCATCCCAGACATCGCTTCCCTCTGCCGAGGGAGGTGGCGCGCACCGCCGGAGGGAGAGACCACCACAACGAGAGACCACGAAAAGCCCCCGAAGCCCTTAACCGGGCTCCGGGGGCTTTTCTCGCTTACAAGGGGTACATCCTCCCTCGCTCCCGATGATTTCTCGCTTACAAGGGGTACCGCAACCGTCGACGACGACCAAATATCACCGTCATCGAGCCGCATACGCCCGGCGTATCCCGTCTCCGGCACCCCTCGTAACGCAGATAGGCTCCCGCGACAGCGCCAAACCACCCCTCCCAACGGAGATATCCCCAAAGAGATACCTCGTCAGGACGCCCCAACCGCCGTCGCGCCCCAGCGGACACCCCGTCAGGCGATTCGCCTCACGCCCCTCACGCCACCGGCGCGAACTGGCTGTTGTACAGGTCCGCGTAGAACCCGCCGGCCTCCAGCAGCTCCTCGTGCGTGCCGCGTTCGATCACGTCGCCGTGGTTCATCACGAGGATCATGTCGGCGTCGCGGATCGTCGAGAGCCGGTGCGCGATCACGAACGAGGTGCGCCCCACGGTGAGCGCGTCCATCGCCTTCTGGATCAGCTCCTCGGTGCGCGTGTCCACGGACGAGGTCGCCTCGTCCAGGATCAGGATCGGCGCGTCCTGCACCATCGCGCGCGCGATGGTGAGGAGCTGCTTCTGCCCGGCGGACAGCGACGTGTTCTCGTCGAGCACCGTGTCGTACCCGTCGGGCAGCGACATGATGTAGTGGTCGAGCCCCACCGCGCGGCACGCCGAACGGATCTGCTCGTCGGTCACGCCCGGCTTCGAGTATGCGATGTTCTCGCGCACGGTCCCGTGGAACACCCACGTGTCCTGCAGCACCATCGAGAACTGTTCGTGCACGTTCCAGCGCGGCACGCTCGCCGTGTCGACGCCGTCGATCGCGATCCGCCCGCCGGCGATGTCGTAGAAGCGCATGAGCAGGTTGACCATGGTGGTTTTGCCCGCGCCGGTCGGTCCGACGATCGCGACTTTCTGTCCGGCTTTCACGTCGGCGCTGAAATCGTTGATGATCGGCTTTCCGGGTTCGTATTCGAAGCGCACGTGGTCGAACGTCACGTCGCCGCGTACCGGCGCGTCGGCGCGAGCGCCGAGCAGCGCCGGTTTCGCGCTTTCGTCGGTCATCTCCGGCTCCTCGAGGAAGCCGAACACGCGCTCGGATGCGGCGGCGCAGCGTTGCAGGTTCTGGAACGCCTGCGCGAATTGCGAGAGTGGTTGTGTGAACAGTCGGATGTACATCATGAACGCGACGATGACGCCGAATTCGATGTCGCCGTTCATCGCGAGCGCGGCGCCGACGACGCACACGACGACGTAGCCGAAGTTGCCGATGAACTGCATGAGCGGCATCATCAGTCCGGAGAGGAACTGCGACTTCCAGCCGGAGTCGTAGAGGTCCGCGTTGTAGCGT
Source organism: Bifidobacterium sp. LH_419 (assembly GCF_056356955.1). NCBI lineage: Bacteria > Bacillati > Actinomycetota > Actinomycetes > Bifidobacteriales > Bifidobacteriaceae > Bifidobacterium > Bifidobacterium sp. LH_419. Next base: position 10,081 of record NZ_JBKEVG010000022.1, on the reverse strand, counting down.
TCGAAGTCGCGGATCGCGGCGGTTTCGCCGTTGTACGCCTTGACGATGAGGTGTCCGGAGTACATCTCCTCGACGTGGCCGTTGACCTGGCCGAGCGCGACCTGCTGGCGCGTGAAATAGCGTTGCGACGCCTTCATGATCGCCATCATCAGCACCAGTCCGACGAGGCTCGCGCCGATCGCGCACAAGGTCATGATGACGTTGTTGTAGAACATCATGACGAGCGCGCCGACGAACAGCGTGACGGACGTGATGAGCGAGCCGAGCGACTGGCCGAGCGTCTGTCCGATCGCGTCGACGTCGTTGGTGATACGGCTGAGCACGTCGCCGTAGCTGACTTTGTCGAAGTAGCTGAGCGGCAGCTTGTTGATCTTCTGCGAGATGGATTCGCGCAGTCGCTGGGCGGTGCGCTGGGTGACGTTCGCCATCAGCCAGCTCTGCACGTAACTCAGCACCGCGTACCCGACGTAGAGCGCGACGAGCGTGAATCCGATGCGCGAGACCGCGTCGAAGTCGACGGCTCCCATGACCGGGCGGCCGTGGACCATCGCGGGCAGGCCCTTGACGATCTCGTTGGTCATGTCCTTGAGTTTGTCCGGTCCGATGATCTGGAAGATCGTTCCGGTCGCGCCGAGCACGAGCGCGATGATGATGACGGGGATGTAGCTCCTGCAATACCGCACGAGCTTGCCCATCACCTCGCCGAAGTTCTGCGGTTTCTCGACGGCGCCGCGTCCCGGCCCGCCATGTCCCATAGGTCCTGGCATTATTCCATTCCTTTCACAAAGTCTGTCATCTTGCCTCCCTCTGACGGGCTGAGCCGTCAGGCAAACGCCGGAGGCGTTTGTAGGCGAAGGCGAGCCGATAGGCGAGCAATATGAGGTCGGCCGAAAGCCGTCCGTAATTGCGGATGAGGTGTCCGCCGCAGGCGGACGGAGGGAGAGACCCGAGCGGCTGGCAGGCCGCGGGCAAATCGAATCGACCGAAGGCCGATGCCGCCATATCAAGCGGCTGTCGCCGCACCCCCTCAGCCCGTCCTCCGGCCGGCCAGCTCCCCCTAAAGGGGGCGCAATCCCCTTCCCCGCTCCCCCTGTCAGGGGGAGCTGTCGCGCTCTGCGCGACTGAGGGGGTTGCACGCGCAGCCGCTCCTGCCATCACGCCGTCAGCTCGGTCTGGCTGAGCTGGGATTCGGCGATCTGCCTGTACACGTCGCAGCCCTGCAGCAGTTCGCGATGCGTGCCCTGCCCCACGACCTTGCCGTCGTCGAGCACGACGATCCGGTCCGCGTTCATGATCGTGCCGATGCGCTGCGCGACGATCAGCTTGGTCGCGCCCGTCGCGTGTTCCGCGAGCGCGTCGCGCACTTCGCGGTCGGTTTTGAAGTCGAGCGCGCTGAACGAGTCGTCGAAGATGAGGATCTCCGGATCGCGGTAGACGGCGCGCGCGATGGAGAGTCGCTGCTTCTGTCCGCCGGACACGTTGGAACCGCCCTGCGCGATGGCCGCGTCGAAGCCGCCGTCCATGCGCGAGACGAATTCCGTGGCCTGCGCCACGTCCGCCGCCTCCCGCACCCGCGTCATGTCGATGTCCGCGGCGTCGGCGCGCGACGCGTCGCCGCGGCCCGCCGCCGCGCGCGCGTCGTCGCCGTACGCGACGTTGCTCGCGACGGTGCCCTTGAACAGCACGGATTTCTGCGGCACGTAGCCGATGCGGTCGCGCAGGTCGGTCACGTTCCAGTCGCGCACGTCGACGCCGTCGACGAGAACCTGCCCGGCGGACACGTCGTAGAAACGCGGGACGAGGTTGATGAGCGACGACTTGCCGGAGCCGGTGGAGCCGATGAACGCGACCGTCTGGCCCTGTTTCGCCGTGAACGTGACATGTTCGAGGATCGGCTCGCGCGAATCCGGGTAGGTGAAGCTCACGTCGCGGAATTCGACGGTGCCGTGCGCGTCGTGGCCGAGGCGGGTCACGTCGGCGGCGGTGTCGGCGCCGTCCTTGACGAGCGGATCGGTGTCGAGGACTTCCATGACGCGCTGCGCGGACACGTCGGCGCGCGGCCAGAGCACGAACACCATGCTCATGAGGAGGAAGCTCATGATGACCTGCACGGAGTAGCTGGAGAAGACGACCATGTTGGAGAACACGGTGAGCTTGTCGGTGAGGGCGGCGGCGTCGATCAGGTAGGCGCCGATCCAGTAGACGGCGAGCATGAGGCCGTTCATCACGGTGTTCATCAGCGGCATCATGACGGCCATGGCGCGGTTGGTGAACAGCTGCGTGTCGGTGAGGGCCTTGTTCGCCTTGGTGAACTTGGCTTCCTGGTAGTCCTCGGCGTTGTAGGCGCGCACCACGCGCAGGCCGGTGAGGTTCTCGCGGGCGACGAGGTTGATGTCATCGGTGAGGGCCTGCATGGCCTTGAATTTCGGCATGACCATCGCCATGAGGACGACGATGGCGACGAGCAGGACGACCACGGCGATGCCGGTGGCGAGCGTCCATTCGAAGCCGTCGCCGGCGATCTTCGCGATGGCCCACACGGCCATGATCGGCGATTTGACGATGAGCTGCAGGCCCATCGTGATGAACATCTGGATCTGCGTGATGTCGTTGGTGGAGCGGGTGATGAGGCTCGCGGTCGAGAAGCGGCTCATCTCCGCCGGTCCGAACGATTCGACCTTCGCGAACTCGAGCGAGCGCAGGCGTTGGCCGAAGCTGGCGGCGACGCGCGCGGCGATGAAGCCGGTGACGACGGCGCAGGCCACGGAGCCGAGCGAGACGAGCAGCATCTTGCCGCCGGCGATCCAGATGTCCGCCATCTCGCTGCCCGGCGTCTCGACGAGCGTGGTGATGTCGGACATGTAGTCGGGCAACTTCAGGTCGAAGAAGACCTGCCCCACGATGGTCACGAGGGCGACGAGCATCTGCCCGACCTCCCCCTTGGATAGATATCTCATCACACGAAACATTGATTCCCCTTATCTGACTGACAACATGATCGGTGGCCCGGCCCGGTGCCCTCTGCCTCCCTCTGACGAGCGATACGAAAAGGCGGACCGACGATTAGGCGGGTGGCAAAGTCGGTTCACTCGCCTCCCTCTGACGGGGAGGCGCCCGGCGCACCCTGCCTCCCTCTGACGAGGGGCATGGCCGGCGCGCTCTCTTGCAGCCTCCCTCTGACGAGGGAGGTGGCGCGAAGCGCCGGAGGGAGAGACCACCCCGCCCAAAGGAGGCACATCGCTACCCCACCCCTGCTCCCCTTGAGGGGGAGCTGTCCGCGAAGCGGACTGAGGGGGTGCCACCTGCACCGCCACCAATTCATTTATCTTTGCCCCATAAATTACTTACACTATAAGATATTTCCAAACCCACCGGCGTGTTCCCCACAAAACCAGCAAATCAGCGCATTACCCGCGGGCGATGCAGTGCCCCGGCCCCCTCTGACGGCACATCGCCGTGAAGCAAACGCCGGGGGCGTTTGTAGTCGACGTGCGAGCCGACAGGCGAGCCGATGTGAGGCCAGCCGAAGGCTGTCCACAATTGTGGCCAGGCTCCCGGCAGCAGCCAAGACCAACGGCCTCGGCCCCCTCTGACGAGGGGGCTCCCGGCGAAGCCGGGTGGGGGAGAGACAGCGGCCGCAGGCCGCAGAAAACAGAATCGGCCTTCGGCCGATACGATCTCCCCGCGGCCTACCGGCCGCCCCGTCTCTCCCTCAGTCCACCTACGGCGGACAGCTCCCTCGTCAGAGGGAGCCGAACATCGCCCTCCTATTCGTTCTCTTCGAACGCCTTGCGCACCTCTTCCGCGGTGGGGCGCGGCTGACCGGGGTGGCAAATCGACATGTACGTCATGAATTCGCGCGTCAGTTCGACGAACTCGCGCGTGCGCCGCTCCCCCATCTGCGAGAAGATCCAGCGGACTGCGGAACGCATGTCCTCCAAGTCCTTTTCGATGCGCGCACGGCCGGCATCGGTAAGCGCGACGCGCACCACGCGCCGGTCGTCCGGATCGGGCTTGCGCGTGACGAACCCCTTCTTCTCCAACGACGACAGCACCGTGGACACGCGCCCGGAGCTCACGCGCAGGGATTCGGCCAATTGGGACGGCGTCATTTCGCCGTGGCAGGCGAGCTGACGGAGGGCGAAGACCTCGCCGTGGGCGCCACGATTGAGCTCGCGCTGCATTGCGGACCGATGGCTCCACACCTTGGAATACAGCTCATCCACCGCTTCTTCTTCAAAGCCCATCATCGGCCCTTTCGTCGAATTCTCCACCCAATATCCCTCAAATATACCTCACACTATAAACAATTTACCCCGTCAACAACACGCCCCGACAAGTCCCGATAGCGTCACCGCCCCGACGGCCTCCAAGTACTCCAGGCATCCAATCATCCGGCCCCGCCCGCATAATCCACCGCAATCCGTTGCGGAATCACACGACGCACACAGCGCCCCGACGCCTCATCACAAGACCAGACAGACGGCCAGCGACACGCTCAAACGCGTCATTATAATGTGATTTGGCCCACATTATCAAATTGTTATCTTGGATTTCGAGCACAATACGCGTATATTGGACAACGAAACGTTGGCACGGAAGCTAGCGGCCACCACGGCACGGAAGCTGAAGGCCCAAGGAAGGGGAAGACACCATGACTCGTCATCTATGCAGCATCGCCGGATGCACTCACGAAGCGGAAGAGGCAGGCATGTGCGGCATGCACTTTACCGCCGCGCTCGTGCACGGCGCGTTCCAGTACACCGCCACCAGCCGCGTCCACAGCTGAGTGACCCAGCCCAATCAATCGATAATTTCAGACGGCACGAATCAGTCAAGAGGTACAGCATTACGGGCCCACAACGCCACAGCAGACGTATGGGGGTACGCGCAGTGGTTGTCAGCTCGTAATCGGATTCGCGCCGTTTTTCTTGTTTTCGGGGGCAGACGCGGTTCTTTCCTCACTCCCCTCGGATAGGTGTACTCCCCTCGGGCAGACGCCCCCCTCCTTGCTCCCTCGAGTAAGTGCGGTTCCTTCCTCACTCCCCTCGGGTAGGTGCAGTTCCTTCTTGCTCCCCTCGGTCAGGCACCCCCTCCTCGCTCCCCTCGGGCAGACGCGGTTCCTTCTTTGCTCCCCCTTCAGGGGGAGCTGGACGCCGCTAGGCGGACTGAGGGGGCAATCACGCAGAGCCCCATGCGGAACCCCACGTCAGTCACAAGGCGAAACCTGCACGGTTCTCCCCGAACCTGCACGGTCTGGAGTGGAACCTGTATAGATCAGGGCGCAACCTGCAGGATTTCGCACCTAACCTGTAGGTCTATTCCGCGAACCTGCGCACACCCCTTCTGAAGACAGGCCGATCGCCCTCAACTACGCAACGCATAATCCGCGGAATTCCGCCGTTCTTGAATCGGCACAGCATCCCAGAAAGGCCCGTCTACCAAGCCCCACCCCGCAGGTTCAGCTCAAATTCCTACAGGTTCGGGTCCGAACCATGCAGGTTCGCCGTCAAACCATGCAGGCTCGCGCAGAAAACGGTCATGCGCCTAGGGCAGCGGGCCAGTTCCCCCTCAGTCCGGCCGAAGGCCGGACAGCTCCCCCACATCCGTGGGGGAGCAAGGCGACCCGGATGCCGGACCCCTTGATCGCCATGGAGCCCCACATCCGTGAGGAGCAAGGCGATTCCGCTGCGTGCGGGTCATGCCCGACGATGGCTCCTCACGATGTAGGGAAGCAAGGAGCATGCCACGCCCATTCAGCTGCGCCCATTCAGCCCGGCCGTCATCAAGCCGTCGTCACCAAGTCTCAGCCTAGTGTTGCGAGGGTCGCCAGTTCCTCGTCGGTCAGGTGCAGGTCGATCGCGGCGAAGGAGTCGCGGATCTCGTGCGGGTTGCGGGCGCTGGGGATGGTGAACAGCCGTCCGTAGCGTGTGAGCTCCCACGCGAGCACGACCCGCTGGTAGGAGACGCCGCGCGCCGCGGCGACCGCGCGGAACGGGTCGTAGGCGTGACTGTCGAACGGGTCGAGGAACCCGCCGAGCGGCGACCAGCAGACGAAGTCGAGCCCAAGCGAAGCACAGTGCTCCATCGTGTGTTCCGGGTCGGGGTGTGACGGCGAGAACTGGTTCTGCACGGCAATCAGATGGTCGCCGAGGATTCGCCGTGCCACGTCGATCTGCTCGTTGTTCACGCGCGAGATGCCCGCGTAGCGGATCACGCCCTCGTCAAGCAGCGTCTTCAGCGCGCCGACCTGGTCCTCGTAGGGCACGGCCGGGTCCGGCCCATGCGAATACAACAAGTCAAGCGCCTCCACGCCGAGATGCCGTGCGGATTCCTTCGCGTCGCGGATCATCGTCTCCGGCCGTGAATCCGCCATCCACCCATACCGACTCCCCGCCGCCTGCAAATGCTGACGGGGTACGGCCGCGCCGGATTCCGCCGAGGTCACCCCCTCAGCCGGTGAAGCCGGCAGCTCTCCCTCACAGGGGGCGCAAAGGCTACCCGTCTCGGTCTCGGCGTCACTCCTCCCTGCAGAAGCTTGGCCTTCTTCTTTGCTCCCCCTATCCGGGGGAGCTGTCGGCGAAGCCGACTGAGGGGGTACCGCAGGCCCATCCACCTCGATCGTCCGCCGGTACCCGGTCTTCGTGGCGACGAGCACTTCGTCGCGCGGGCCGTCCCATGTGGCGAGCGCGTCGCGCACGAGCTTCTCACCATACCCGAAGTCGCCCGGCGCCCCCGTGCCGTCCACTCCCGGCGCCGACGGCAGATAGTACGACCATGCGGTGTCGAGGTACCGCACGCCCGCGTCGAGCCCGGCGTGAATCGTCTCAATCGCGGTCGCGCGGTCCGGTCGCCCTTCGATGGCGAGCGCCATCGTCCCCATGCCGAGCCGCGGCACGCGCGCCTTCCCCGCAAACCGAACAACATTCGGCGACTCCGCGCCCCGACTCTGCCGGTCCTGCGATCCCTGCGGTTCCAACTGTCCCTGCTTCACTGCAATTGCACTCATACTCCCATCATCGCACAGCCCGGTCCTATTCCCCCCCGCTTAGCTCCACTCACGGGTGCACGTTGCGAATCGTGGACATGAGGGTTGACACCTGCTCTTCGGTGACGAAGCATACCGTCGAGTAGAGGTAGCTTTCGAAATGCTTCGCCCATTTGGGCTTGAACGAGAACACCGTGGCGTCGAACAGTCCTCCGGCCACCGCATCGTCCGCCATGATCGAGGAATACGCGGCAAAGCCAGAGCCGCCAGCCGCGGCGACCGTCTCGGCTTCTGCTTCCACTTGACCTGCGAACTCCTCGTTTTTCGCTGACGCGCACACGATGTACGCGGTCAGCATCCGGCGTGCGGTCAGTACGGTGACGCGGTTCAGCATCAGCAGCATGATCGCCGAATCGTAGAGCTTGCTAATCAGATCGATTGTTATGTCGGGTTTGATCTCCAGTGGATTGGCGATTCCCTGACCGCCACGACCGCGCTTGAACAGATTTCGGTTCTTGAATTCGATAAGTGTGATTCCAGCAACGTCATCACCGCCGTCATCACCGTCATCGCCGCCGCACAGGATGAGCGCGTCTGCTGTAGAGGGCTTGTCCTGTATCGGCATGTGTGGCTGCTGTGTTATCCCCTGTTTTTTGCATTGCTTGCGCAGTTGATCGCAAACCACGCCGATGTAGGCGTCGAAATCAACCGCTAGGTGCTCATCGTCAGCAAAACCTAGATCATCTTTGTCATCTGTTTTGGAGCATTCCCGCAACGTTTTCTGCGGATACTTCTCCAAGGTCATGACCTTACCGATATCCGGCACCCACAGTCCCCGACTCGACGCGGGCGAATCCGACATGCTCATGCCCTTCACCGCCCCTGCATCTTCCGGAATACGTCCTCGTCGATGGTCTGCAGCGGGTGTGCCATGACGGAGTAGAGCGTGCCGACATCTTCCGGCTGCACTTCATGGAAACTGTTGGAGCCGTCATCGTTGTCGTCGGCCGTGTAGTAGTGCACGTGCTCCCCATAGTCTTCGATTCCGGAGTAGCCGGCGAGGGCTTTCAGGAAGTACGGGCTGTGCGTGGTGACGATCATGTTGATGCCGAGTTGTTTGGCGATGAGCACGAGTGCGTGCGCGTACGTAATCTGCCATTCCGGATGCAGGTGGATTTCCGGTTCGTCGAGCACGAGGATATCGCCTTTGCGCACGATGATGTTTTCGACGAGGAACCGCAGCAGCAGCATGGCCTTCGAGCCCATGGACGCGTTGCCGATGGGCACGGGCTCGCGCAGGCCTTCCTTCACGAGCACGCCGTTGCCGTTTTGGTTGCGGTCGTAACGTCCGGCGAAGGAGCGTTTCAGCAGGTCGATGACGTTGCGCATATCCGCTTTGGCGAGGATTGATTCGCTCAATCCGGCATCGGTGTTGTTCTTCCGCGCGCGCAGCGCTGTCTGGCATGCCTCGATCAGATCCCACCGATACCCGACAAACCCCAAAGCCGGATAATGACTGTTATCGAATTGCTCAATGACATTGGGGTCATCGATGATATAGACGTGCCTGTGCTCGTCGCTTACCGGTTCAGCCGTGGTGCATTCGCCTTCGGAGGAGAACGTCACGGTCCGCTGCGGTTCCCAGTCGCCCTCCTGCTCTTCATGCAAGGCTATGGCCGCGGAATCTGGCTCACCGCAGAGATTGCGGATTTGCCCGTTGAACACGCTTGAAAAAGTGCGATTAGCCAATTCCTTGGCCTTTTCCCGCATGTCGATTGCCAACAGTGCCAACAGATCTTTACGTGTTTCACGGGCAGCAGGCGCATCGGAGACAAGCCAATCCGCCACCGCACGCATGTTATCCGCGTCTAGACCGTTTTCCGGCACTCTTACTTTTTCGACATCATCGCGATTACGGGATACCGCATGTGCACTGATAGTCTGAATCAATGAACATAATTGTCCATCATCGGGAATCCGATTCGCCGATGATGACAAGGCAGTGGCAAGTATATTTGCTGGTCTTTCGTTGACGTGCCAATTCTTCGTATCCGGATCAAAATATGCGGCGCGAATACCAAACGGCCCGAGCCCCGAGCCGGCAATTCCCTCGGGCAAATCACGTTCAATCCTCTCCCTCACCGCGTCGGCGAGCTCATCATGCACGCGTCCATCGAAATCCTCGAACGTCTTCGTCAGCGCGTATGCGGCCTTGCCGATCGTGCTCTTGCCGGTATCGTTGGGCGCGGCGATGACGGTAATGCCATCAATCGTGACATCGGCTTCCTTGATTTTGCCCAGATTCCTGATTGATAGACGCATGCGCCCAGTCTAACAGTCGCACAGCCTCGTCCCCAACGCACTCCCCACCCGTGAACGACGGTGCACAACCCGGTGCACAACCCGGTGCACAACCCGATACACGTACCTGTACCTGCGATTCGTCGCGCCCCAGAACCTGCCGCCCCAACACCCCCAGTCGTAGCGCACCTCTGCGCCCCTCAGAGGAGCAGGAAAACGGAATGCGCCCACGGCACATGCAATCCCTTTGCGCCCCTCAGGGGGAGCGGTCCCACTGCCCCCGAACGTCACCTCCCGATGTGAACTGCGCCCCCTTCAGGGGGAGCTGTCCCGCGAAGCGAGACTGAGGGAGTAAAGGCGAGAAGAGAGAACCCGGAGAGGGGGAGAGGGGGAAGAGAGAGAACCGAGAAAAGAGAGACCCGGCCCCCTCCGACGAGGGGGCTGTCAGCCGGAGGCTGACTGGGGGAGAGATACCGGGAACGTGACGTTCCGCTGTGACGTCACCTCCAGCTATCTCTCCCCCAGTCCGCTTCGCGGACAGCCCCCTCGTCAGAGGGGGCCAAGAATTGGGCCCCTTGACACGGGCAGTCTGCAACTTGACCTCATACCGGCTCGTCTGTAGGCGATGTTCGTCAGAGGGGGCCAATGCATCGCAGCCGCATTGAGAACGCCCCGGCGAACCCCCTCAGTCGGCCTCCGGCCACCAGCTCCTTCGCAATTATTGACGGCCTTCGGCCGACATTATGTCTGCTCGCTGTCGCTCGCCTTCGCCTACGAACGCCGCCGGCGTTC
>NZ_JBKEVG010000021.1:0-29723 GCF_056356955.1 Bifidobacterium sp. LH_419 | reverse complement strand
AACGACTCGGGGGACACACCCCGGAGGAATTCCGGAACATGTCCCCCACAGCCTGATCAGGTACCCTTAATAAACCACGTCCAGCAATCGGGGCGCAGTTCAGACGGAGGGGGCCGCATACAACCGTTATGAGTCACTGAAAGGACAATGATGACCAACCGTTTCGAAGCCGTGATCTTCGACTGGGCCGGCACGACCGTGGACTATGGCTGCTTCGCCCCCGTCAAGGCGTTCCAGGAGGCGTTCAAGGAGTTCGGCGTCGAGCCGACGATGGCCGAGACCCGCAAGCCGATGGGCATGCTCAAGCACGACCACATCGACACGATGCTGCACATGGACCGCATCGCCCGCGCCTGGGAGGAGCGGCACGGCGCCGCCCCGACCGACGCGGACACGGATGCCGTGTACGCGCACTTCGAGCCGAAGCTGCTGTCGATCCTCGACGGCTTCGCCGACCCGAAGCCGGGCGTGACGGAGGCGGTCGCCGCCCTGCGCGAGGCGGGTCTCAAGATCGGCTCGACCACCGGCTACACGGACAAGATGATGGAGATCGTCGTGCCGAAGGCCAAGGAGAACGGCTACGATCCGGACTTCTGGATCAGCCCGGACGGCACGGACGGCTACGGCCGCCCCTACCCGTACATGATCTTCCGCAACCTGGAGGCGCTGCACGTGACCGACGTGCGCCGCGCCGCGAAGGTGGGCGACACGCTCTCCGACATCCGCGAAGGCAAGAACGCGGGCGTGTTCACGATCGGCGTGACCGAGGGCAGCTCGCAGATGGCGCTGAGCCAGGCGGAGTTCGAGGCGCTGGACGAGGCCGGCAAGCGCGCGGCCCGCGCCAAGGCGCGTGACGCGTTCGTCGCCGCCGGCGCTGACGCGGTCATCGATTCGATGGCCGAGCTTCCCGCCCTGCTCGCCCAGATCGCCTGAGCCGATCGTCCGGATTCATTCGTCCGGATTCATTCGAGCGCCTCGCAGATGATGCGGATCCCCTTGTCGAGATCACGCGCTGCGGGGCGCACGACGTTGAGACGGATGTGGGAGTCGTCCGTCTCGTCGACGTCGAAGACGCCGCCCGGCATGAAGGTGACGCCTTCGGCCCGGCATCGCTCCAACAGCGCCAACGCGCGCGCTCCCCGCGGCAACGTCACCCACACGTAGTAGCCGCCTTCCGGCACGGTCCATCGCATGCCGTCGGGCGCATATCGTTCCAGCGCGGCGATCGTCCGGTCGCGGCGATCGCGGTACGCCTTGGTGAGCGTGTCCACATGCGCGCCGATGCGCCCCTCCCTGAGCAGTTCCATGCAGATGCGCTGCGAGGACGTGCTCGTATGCTGGTCGACCATTCGTCTCAGGGCCGCGACCCTGCCGATCACATGCGGGTCGGCCACGATCCAGCCGGTGCGCAGTCCGGATGTGACGGTCTTCGAGAACGTGGACAGGTAGATCACATATCCGGCGTTCTCCATGCCCGCCACCGGCGTGGGCCGGACCGCCATGGCATCGCCTTCGTCGCGCCCGCCTTCCCCCGTCTGCTGCCGCATGGGCCCGTACCATAGATCGCCGTAGGCGTCGTCCTCGATGATGAGGCACTGGTGGCGTCTGGCCGCGGCGATGAGCTCGCGCCGGCGCGCGGTCGGCATCGTGACGCCAGTGGGATTGTGCGCCGTGGGGATCGTATAGATGAATTTGGGATGGAACCTCGCGCAGTAGCCTTCCAGCAGATCGGTACGCATGCCCAGCCCATCCATCGGCACGCCGACGACGCGGGCCCCCACCGAACGGAACGCCTGCAATGCGGAGAACAGCGTGGATTGTTCGACGAGCACGCAATCGCCCGGATCGAGGAACGCGCGCACGCACAGGTCGATGCCCTGCTCCGAACCCGACAGCACCATCACGTTGCGTTCGTCGCACCGCACGCCGCGCGAACGCATGTGGTCGGCGAGCAGTGCGCGTAGTTCCGCGAACCCTTCGATGGGCGATTCGGGCCGGCCGTCGAACTCGTGCGAGGAGAACGCCTCGACGCTCACCGCGCGCAGCAGGTCGTCGGGGATGTCGCCGGGGTTCGGCGAACCGGTGGCGAAATCGATGACGGTGCCGCCGCGTTGGGCCCGATCGGCCGATGCGATGTCGTGATAGGTGAACCGGTTGGAATAGTCGCTGAACAGCACCGACCATGGAGGCGGCACGACGGACGGTTCCGTCTCCGAGTCCGGGTGTCGATCCCGTATGGTGTGCACGATGCCGCCGGCCGGCGAGGGCTCCCGTTCCCGACCGGCCCGCGAATCCCTTTCATGGTTCGCGGGCCGGACCGGTGCGGCATCGGCGACGGGCGTCACGAACGTGCCTTTGCCCACTTTGGAGGCGATGAGGCCTTCGTCCTTCAGCTGCTGGTAGGCCTGCAGCACGGTGGTGCGGTTGACGCCGAGTCTGGCGGCGAGCTCACGCTCGGGCGGAAGCCGGTAGCCTTCGGCGAGTTCGCCGGAGACGATGCGTTCGCGCAGTTGCGCGGCCAGCTGCCGGTACATCGGCACGTTCGTATGCCGGTCGAGTTCCAGCTGCATGCCCGTCCTCCTTTCCCGCTCCGCATCCGCATCCGCCATCGGGACGCCTCTCTCGACGATCATCCCGCAACCCATCCCGACAATCATCCCATGGTGCGGTAAAACTCCCATGGTGCGGCGATGCAAAACGGCGGAAAATAGCCGTTTCACATCATCTTCATACCGCACCATGGGAGCGGTTGCGGGGCGGGTTCCGCGCTATGGGAAGCAGCCATGGGGAGTATGGGGGAGCGTTACAGGGCGAGGAACAGCTCGTGCAGGCGCGTGTCGTCGGTGAGCTCCGGATGGAACGCGGTGGCGAGGATGTTGCCCTGCCGTAGCGCCACCGGATGCCCGTCGACCTCGGTTTCGACGCGCGCCGACCCGCCGACGGAGACGACGTACGGCCCGCGGATGAACACGAGCGGGAAATCCTCGATGTAGTCGGCGTCCCCGGGCTCGCCGAAGTCGGCGGTGGCGGCGAAGCTGCCCAGCTGGCGGCCGTACGCGTTGCGGCGCACAACGGCGTCGAGCGCGCCGAAGTACACGTGCTCGTCGTTGTCGAGCCTCTTCGCGAGCAGGATCATGCCGGCGCAGGTGCCGAACACGGGCTTGCCGGCCTTGATGTGCTCGGCGATCGGCTCGAACAGTCCGGTGGAGTGCAGGAGCTTGCCTTGCGTGGTGGATTCGCCGCCGGGCAGGATCACCCGGTCGATGGAGTCGTCGAAATCCTCGGCGGCGCGCAGCAGCTTCCACGGCGCGCCGAGCCTGTCGAGCACGGCGGCGTGTTCCGCGAACGCGCCCTGCACGGCGAGGATGCCGGTCACGCCGTGCCGGTCCTGCCCGGATTCGACGCCGTCGGACTCCTCCTTGGAGATGTATTCGACCGCTACGACCATGTCAATCGCCTCCGGGTCTCACTCGCCTCGGGCGGCCATGATGGTCTGGATCTCGTCCTCGTTGATGCCGACCATGGCCTCGCCGAGGTTCTCGGAGAGCTTGGCGAGCAGATCGGCGTCCTGCCAGTTGGCGGTCGCCTTGACGATGGCGGCGGCGCGCTTGGCCGGGTCGCCGGACTTGAAGATGCCGGAGCCGACGAACACGCCCTCGGCGCCGAGCTCCATCATCAGGGCCGCGTCGGCCGGGGTGGCGACGCCGCCGGCGGCGAAGTTGACGACGGGCAGACGGCCGTTGTCGTGCACGTACTTGGCGAGGTCGTAGGGCACGGCGAGCTGCTTGGCCGCCTCGTACACCTCGTCGTCGCGCAGGGAGACGAGCTCGTGGATCTGCTTGTTCATCGTGCGCATGTGGCGCACGGCCTGGATCACGTCGCCGGTGCCCGGCTCGCCCTTGGTGCGGATCATGGCCGCGCCTTCGGCGATGCGGCGCAGCGCCTCGCCGAGGTTCTTCGCGCCGCACACGAACGGCACGTCGAACTGGTTCTTGTCGATGTGGTAGACGTCGTCGGCCGGGGAAAGCACCTCGGACTCGTCGATGTAGTCGATGTCGATGGCCTGCAGGATGCGCGCCTCGGCGATGTGGCCGATGCGGACCTTCGCCATGACCGGGATGGACACGGCCTCCTGGATGCCCTTGATCATGGCCGGGTCGGACATGCGGGAGACGCCGCCGGCCGCGCGGATGTCGGCCGGGATGCGCTCGAGCGCCATGACCGCGCAGGCGCCGGCGTCCTGGGCGATCTTCGCCTGTTCGGGCGTGGTCACGTCCATGATCACGCCGCCCTTGAGCATCTGGGCGAGGTTGCGGTTGAGTTCGGCACGGTTCTGCGTCATGATGATCCCTTCTGGTTCGTACGATGCAATGCGGAGCCGGGCGCGTCCGTTGGCGGACGGCACGGCACCGGTCGCCGACCATTATCGGACGCCGGCGGCGCGACCAGTCCAAACCAGTCCAATTTGGATGGGGCCAATCCGCGGATTCCCGACCAGTCCAATCGCGAAAGCCCCGCGAGGCTCACCCGATGTCGTTGCCGTAGACCTGCGACTGGATGTCCTTGCGATGGGTCTCCATCCGCGTGATCTCGCCCAGCAGGGCGATCTTCTCCGCGCCGTCCGGCATCATGGCCATCCTGCGCCGGGCCGCGCCGATGCGCCGCATGTAGCCGATGTCGAGCAGTTTGGCGAGCAGTTCGGAGGCGTAGCGGCTCTCGGCCTTCGTGGGCGTCCTGAGACGCGCGTCCGGCATGGCACCGGCCGGGTCGGAGACGCCCGCGCCGGAGGCGTCGCCCGCCGCACGCTCCCCACCGGACAGCGGCAGCGGCATGACGGCCAGCTCGTTGATCGTCGATTCGAGCATCGGGCCGCCCGCCTTGGTGAGATTGTGCATCCACAGCCCCTGAGGCGTGTCCGCGGAGGGGAGGCCGCCGGCAGCGGCGACCGCCTGGAACAGCGTGCGGAACACGGGCGTCATGAAATTCGCGAGCGTCAGCTCCGCGAACCCGTTGGGGCTCACGGCGCGCGGCACCTGGATGAGCAGCGCCATGAACTGCTGTTCGGCGATGAACACGGCGTCGTCGATGCGGAAGTACGTCTGCTCGGTCGCGTCGCGATGCTCGAGCTCACGACGTTTCGCGGGATCGGCGTACGGATCGTCGTCACGGCCGCGCGGACCGCGGTCGAACGCGCCGCCGCCGTTGAACCGGCGGCGCGGCGCGTACGCGTCCTCGTCGCGCACGTGCAGCCGTCGACGCGCCTGCCTCACTTCGTCCCGCATGATGTCGAGGTCGATGCCGATGCGGCGCGTGGCGCGACGCGTGTACCAGTCGAGCTGCGACCGGTCGCGGATCTGCGCGATCAGCGGGGCCGCGGCCTTGGCCGCCCCGACCTGTCCGGTCGCGTACTGGGTGTCGAAACGGCCGATCGCCGCGTCGATCACGAAATCGTAGAGGGGCACGGCGTGCTCGATGAGCGAGCGGACCGCCTCGTCGCCGCGTTCGATGCGCAGATCGCACGGGTCGAGGTTGTCGTCGGCCACGGCGACGAACGTCTGCGAGAGGAACGCCGCGTCGAGGCCGAACGCATGCAGCGCCGCCTTCTGCCCGGCGGCGTCGCCGTCGAACGTGAACACGACGCGCGAACTCAGCTTCTCGCCTTCGACCTTCAACGGTCCGGTGAGCTGGACGGCGCCGAGCGAATCGTCGGCGATGAGGCGACGCACGATCTTCGCGTGCTCCGTGCCGAACGCGGTGCCGCAGGTGGCGATGGCCGTGTCGATGCCCGCCAGATGCATGGCCATCACGTCCGTGTACCCCTCGACGATCACGACCTGGCGCTTCTTCACGATTGCCTTCTTCGCCAAATCGATGCCGTACAGCACCTGGTTCTTGCGGTAGAGCTGCGTGTCCGGCGTGTTGATGTACTTCGCGGCGATCTGGTCGTCGTCGTACAGCTTGCGCGCGCCGAAACCGAGCGTGCGCCCTGTCGAATCGCGGATCGGCCAGGTGACGCGGCCGCGGAAGTAGTCGTAGACGCCACGCTGCCCCTGACGCGCGAGACCGGCGTCAAGCATCTCCTGCTGCGTGAACCCCTTGGACGCGAGATGACGGACGAGATTGTCCCACCCCTGGGGCGCGTACCCGCAGCCGAACCGCTCGCAATCGGCCTGGCTGAACGTGCGGCCTCCGAGCAGCTTCCTGGCGGCGAGCGCCTCCTTGCTCATGATCTGGCTGGTGAAGAACCGCTGCGCCTCCTCGTTGGCCTCCAGCAGTCGCGCGCGCTTCGAGCCGGAATGCCCATCCGGCCTGCCGGCGCCCGTGCTCTCGTAGTGCAGTTCGATATGGTATTTGTCGGCCAGCAGTTCGACGGCCTCGCGGAAGTCGATGTTCTCCTGCTGTTCGACGAATTTGAACACGTCGCCGCCGAGCCCGCAGCCGAAGCAGTGCCAGACGCCGAGGGCGGGACGCACGTTGAAGCTGCCGGTCTTCTCGTCGTGGAACGGGCATAGGCCGACGAACGTGCCGGTGCCCGAGGGCTTGAGCGACACGGATGCGGATACGATGTCGTAGAGGTCCGCGGCGGCGCGCACCTTCTCGATGTCTTCCTTCTTGATCATTCCGGCCATGACACACTACCCTACCGCCTCGCCGCGGCACCGGTGCGGGTATGCCGGTTTCCGTCGTCGGCGCGTGTCCGCCGTCCGTCCGGTTCGCCGCGCGTCGCCGGCGACATCGTTCAGAACAGGATCGAGTGGAGCGCGAGCGCCGAGGAGTCGGTGAGCGAGGCGACCTGGTCGACGGCGACGCGCAGGCGCTCACCGTCGTTGGCGGCGGTCTCCCAGTCGTCGAGGAACTGGCTTTCGAGGATGTCGCTGGGGCGGGGCGAATCGGCCATGAGCACGTCGACGAGGTCTTCGACGATGCGCCGCTCCTCCTCGTGCATCGGCTCCCTCTCCCCGGGCACCATGACGAAATGCACGGCGATGCCCTTCAACGCGACGATCTCGTACGAGGTCTCCTCGGGGATGATGGGCCGCGCCGAATACCGGGTGAGCGGCCCCGGGCCGTAGGTGTCGCGCGTCGCCTCCTCGACGCTCCACGCGAACCGGCCGATCAGGTCGGAGGTGATGTTCTTGAGCTGGGCCAGGGCCAATCGCGATCCGTTGAAATGATCGGGGAACATGTCGAGCCGTTTCAGGCGCGCGAACGCCTCGACGAGACGGTCCGGGTCCCATTGCGGCCCGTACCATGCACGCGTCTGCTCCACGACGGCGTCGATCACGCGCGCGTCGGAGAGCGCGATCGGGTTGAACGCGCCGGTGGCGATGGCGTCCTCCACGTCGTGCACCGAATAGGCGATGTCGTCGGCGAGGTCCATGATCCGGCATTCCATGGGCCGTGCGGTCGGGTCGGCGAGTCCCTGTTTGAGCCAGCGGAACACGGGTTCGTCGTCCGGGTAGACGCAGTATTTGGCGCTGCGTTCGCCTTTGGGGTGCTTCGCCGCCTCGGCGAGCGTCCACGGGTATTTGACGGCGGCGTCGAGCGAGGCGCGGGTGAGGTTCACGCCGGCGGAGCGGCCGTCCGGGTGGAATACCTTGGGTTCGAGCCGGGTGAGGAGGCGCAGCGTCTGCGCGTTGCCTTCGAATCCGCCGATGCCCCGGGCGATGCGGGCGAGCGCCGCCTCGCCGTTGTGGCCGAACGGCGGGTGGCCGAGGTCGTGGGAGAGGCAGGCGCAGTCGACCACGTCGGGGTCGCAGCCGAGGAGTTTGCCGATCTGGCGCCCGATCTGGGCGACTTCGAGCGTGTGGGTGAGGCGCGTGCGCGCGAAGTCGTCGGTGCCGGCGACGAGGATCTGGCTTTTCGCGCCGAGCCGACGTAGCGCTGACGAGTGGATGAGCCGCGCGCGGTCGCGTTCGAACGCGGTGCGCGACTTCGATTTGGGCGGCTCGGGAGCCCACCGCTCCTCGTCGGACGCGGTGTAGCCCTCGCCTTTCGGCACGCGTTCGGCGCGGCCCGTCGGCAGGTCATCGTGGTGGCTGGGTTCCATGGCGCATCTCCCCCTTGGCCCCAAGCCTAGCAGCGGCCGTCCGCTACTTTCCGGACCGTTCGCCGATTTCCGCGCGAAGCCGTTCGACCTCGGATTCGAGGTGTTCGATGAGCATCACCTGTTGGGAGATGAGCAGGTCGCGCAGGTCCCGTTTGCCGGCGCGCACGTTGAGTTCCGGCGTGAACGGCTTCGGGAGCCTGCCGTCCGCCGCGCCGCCGGACGCCGCGTCCGCGTCCGGGCTTCCGGCGGCTCCGGCGATTCCCGTGGTTCCGGAGGTCTCGGGGGCGTCCGGCATGGTGCGCCAACGCGCGATGCACCGTTCGATGCGCTTGTATCCGATCAGGGAGGCGTCCAATCCGGCGTCGCGGAAGATGCGCACGGGGGATTCGCCGGCGCGGTACCGGCGCATGCACTCGCGACGGAACGCCTCGGAGTAGCGGATCCGTCCGTTCGATACGCGCGCGACGGCGGGAAGCGAACGCAGATACGCGATCTCCTCGTTGGTGAATCCACCGGCTCCCATGGCGGCCTCCTTTCGACGTGTCCGGTTGGCGTGCGGCGGCGGTCACGGCACCGACGGCATCGCAATACCATCATTGATACCCCGCAATGCGACCGGCCGGTATACATCTACCGGAAACCGGCTCCGCATCGCGACACGCCGCGGACGACGCCCCTTCTCCGTCGCATGGTATCGACATTTCCCCCGTCGCGAACACCCCCTTAACACCCCTACAGGAAGCGCTTATACCCTCGTTATCACTATGGATTCCATACACAACATGGGTTTCACACATACACCCCCATATAGGGGGAAAGACGGAAAGAAAAAGGGTCTTCCCCCTTGGCAAAGGGGGAAGACCCTGTCGATGCGCGGCGTCGGCGCGGGCCGCTACAGCAGCGAGGCCGGATCGAGCTTGGCGAGATCGGCCTCGGGCAGCACCTCGGCGGCATGCTCGTACAGGCGCGGGATGCGGTTGCGCAGGCAGGTGAAGATCTCATAGCTGATGGTGTCGGCGGCGCGGGCCCAGTCGTCGGCGGTCGGTTCGGCGAACTCCTCGCCGCGGCCCGGTCCGAACAGTTCGACCGTGTCGCCCTCGTGCACGCCGAGCGCGGCGGCCGAACCGTGCAGGTCGAGGATGAACTGGTCCATGCACACGCGGCCGGAGACGCGGTACAGCTTCGGGCCTTCGGCGGTCATCACGCGCACCGGGCCGCCCGCCTTCTCCACATGCTTGGCGCCCTGCATGTCGAATCCGGAGGCGGAACGGTGGATGCCGTCCGCGTAGCCGAGCGGCACGATCGCGGTGGACGTGTCGTCGGGGGTGAGGTAGGTGCGGCCATAGGAGATGCCGTGGCCGGCCTCCACGTCCTTGACGGTGCCGAGCTGCGCCTGTAGGCGCATCGCCGGCTTCAGCGCGTAGCTGGACGGCGTGCCCATCGCCGGATCCGGCTCGTAGCCGTACAGGCCGATGCCCGGACGGGTGAGCTCGAAGTGGATCTCCGGGCGGGACAGCGTGGCCGCCGTGTTCGCGAGATGGCGGATCTCGGGGGCGATGCCGGCGGCCTCCATGCGGGCGGTGAACGCCTTGAAGTTCTCGATCTGACGGTCGGTGGAGGCGACGAACTCGGGCACGTCCGGCGAATCGGCCACGGCGAGGTGGCTCCACTGGCCGACGATGTGCAGCACGCCCTCCTTGGCGAGCGGGACGAGCTTGGCGAGCGCCGCGTCGAAGCCCTCCGGCGTGAAGCCGTTGCGGCCGAAGCCGGAGTCCACCTTCACGTGCACGCGCGCCGTCCTGCCGAGCCTGCGGGCGGCGGCGGCCACCGCGTCGATGCCGGGCAGCGAGCCGACGGACACGTCGATGTCGTTGGCGATGAGCTCGTCGAACGGGACTTCGGCGCCGTTGTAGACCCACGTGAGGATGTGGCAGCGGTCGGGGCCGATGCCGAGCTTCCTCAGCAGCAGCGCCTCGTGCGACTGGGCGGTGCCGAGCCAGGTCGCGCCGCCGGCGAGCGCGGCGAGCGCGGCGGGCAGCAGGCCGTGGCCGTAGGCGTCGGCCTTGACGACGCCCATCACGGCGGTGCCGGAGTGCGGGCCGCCGACCACGTCCACCAGATGCGCCATGTTGTCGCGCAATGCCTTGAGGTCGACGATGGCCTGCGCGGGGTAGCGACGTCGGGCGGCCGCATAGTTGGCCTTGCCCTCCGGAGAGCTGAATTCGATTTCGGGAGCTGCGTTCATACTCATGACGCCCCATTGTCGCGCGGCGTGGTGACGTGTCCATGGCATGCGACCACATTGCGGCCGGGCGTGGCGGCGCCGCGTCGCCGGCGTCCACGTCCGGCATCGCTTCATGAGACGCGCCGCGCCGGTTTTCCGGCAGTCCATGTACACTCGCTTTTCACGGTTTGTTTGCCGTTTTCCCGCCCGTAACGTTCGGGGGCAACAATCGACCGTATTCAAGACTCCCGGCGTTGAGGCGTGCCGGGGTCCCGGAATTCCGTCCGGCCAAGCCCATTCCACGTGTTCATGAGAGAAGACCATGAATCTGTTCCGTAAGAAAACGGTGGATCAGCTTGTCGCCGATTCCACCCCGCTCAAGCGCACGATGCGCACCTTCGATCTGACGATGCTCGGCATCGGCGCGATCATCGGCACCGGCATCTTCGTCCTGACCGGCAAGGGCGCTCTCACCGCGGGCCCGGCCCTGTCCGTGTCGTTCCTGCTGGCCGCGATCTGCTGCGGCTTCGCCGGCCTGTGCTACGCCGAGTTCGCGTCGATGGCCCCCGTGTCCGGATCCGCGTATTCGTACGCGTATCTGGCGTTCGGCGAACTCATCGCGTTCGTGATCGGCTGGAATCTGATCCTCGAATACGCCCTGCAGGCGGCCACCGTGTCCGCCGGATGGGCCGGCTACTTCAACAAGCTGCTCGAAGGGTTCGGCCTGAGCCTGCCGGTCGAGCTGACGGCCGCCTACGGCACCACGCCGGGCGTGACCACCTACTTCAACCTGCCCGGTTTCGTCGTCGTGCTGCTCATCACCTGGGTGCTGTCCATCGGCATCAACCAGACGAAGAAGACCAACGACATCATGGTGATGATCAAGCTCGCGATCATCGCGCTGTTCATCATCTGCGCCGTGTGGTACGTCAAGCCGTCCAACTGGCAGCCGTTCTCCCCGTACGGCATCTACACGTTCCAGCCCGGCTCCACCCAGCCGTACGGCATCCTGCCGGCCGCGTCGATCGTGTTCTTCAGCTTCATCGGCTTCGACGCCGTGTCCTCCTCCGCCGAGGAGACCATCGAGCCGAACAAGACGCTGCCGCGAGGCATCCTCCTGTCACTCGCCGTCTCGACGGTGATCTACATCATCATGACGCTGGTGATGACCGGCATCGTGCCCTACCAGGAGTTCGCGAAGTTCATCGACGCCCCGGTCGCCGGCGTGATCCTGTACACCGGCATGAACTGGCTGGCCGTGATCGTGAACATCGGCGCGCTCGTCGGCATGACCACGGTCATGCTCGTGCAGCTGTACGGCCAGTCGCGCATCTGCTACGCGATGGGCCGCGACGGCCTGTTCCCGAAGTTCTTCAGCGAGGTGCATCCGAAGCACCGCACCCCGTTCAAGGGCACATGGTTCTTCGGCATCCTCACCGCGATCGCCGGCGGCTTCATCAACATCAACATCCTGTTCGAGCTGGTGAACATCGGCACGCTGTCCGCGTTCATCATCGTCTCCGCCGGCGTGCTGTGGATGCGCAAGACCGCCCCGGACGCGCACCGCGGCTTCAGGGCACCGGGCGTGCCGGTCGTGCCGGCGCTGTCCATCATCTTCTGCCTGGTGTTCATCGCCGGCCTGAACTGGGAGACCTGGGTGCGGTTCGCGATCTGGCTGGTCATCGGCCTGGCCGTCTACTTCGGCTACAGCCGCCGCCACTCCAAGCTGGAGGGCGCGGACGCCGCCGGCACCCCGCAGGTCGCCGCGGCGAAGGCCGAATAGCCGCCACGTCCGCCCGATACGACGAAGCCCCTCGATGCCCATGCAATGGGTCGAGGGGCTTTCCCGTAAATTCGGAGCAATGCTCCCTACCATTCGTGGCGTTGGTAGGCTATACGCGTCGTATCCGTCGGCCGGTCGATGAGCTGGATGAGACCGCAGCGGGCGAAGCCGCTCGTCTCGAGCACGTGCTGCATGGCCTTGTTGTTCGGATGCGTGTCGGCGCGCACGTTGCCGTAGTGCTTCAACGCCCACCGGATGCAGTCGCGGGCGGCGTGGCGCACCAGACCGGACGAGGCGATGCGGTGGATGGTCACATACGTGTCGTCGTCGAGCCACGCGCCGTCGATATGCGCGTAGGTGGGGTCCTCGCCGGGGCACAGGGCGAACTGGGCGAGGATGCGCTCATGTCCATTCTGCGTATCGACCAGCAGCATCGTGCGCTGGTTGGCGATGTCGTCCTTCACGACCTCCTCGCGGGGGAACGTGTTCCCCCACTGCGTGGGGTTGCCGTTGCGGGCCATCAGCTCGCGCGCATGCGCATACACCTTGAGCATATGCGGCAGGTCACGCATGGTCGCGTGACGGAAACGACGGGACGACGCATTGGAATCGGACACCACACCTCACCTCACGGTCGCGCGAGAGCCCCGCACGGGGATTCGATCGGAAACAATCAACTGACGCGCTACGCTACCATGCCCGCCTCACAAACATCGCGGGTTTCCCGTGGACCGGCTGAATGTTCCCTGACCTTCCGGCGACGATCGAAAGGCGTCCTGACGACGGAAACGCCCCGACGCCCCAGCGCCCCGACCGTTCTCTCAGACGACCTTGCGTTCGAACGGATCGGAGCTGATGCCCTTGGCGAGGATGTCCTTGCACCATTCCTTCGCGGTGAACAGGCTGTGGTCGCGGTAGTTGCCGCAGCTTTCGATCGTGGTGGCCGGCACGTCGTCCCACGTGGCCTTGTAGGCGATGAACTCAAGCGACTCCTTGAGCGCCTTGGCGACCTCCTCGGTGGGGTGCTCGCCCCAGGTGAGCAGGTGGAAGCCGGTGCGGCAGCCGAACGGCGAGCAGTCGATGTAGCCGTCGATGCGTTCGCGCAGCAGCACGGCAATCGTGTGCTCGATCGTGTGCAGCCCGGCCGTCGGGATCGCGTTCTCGTTCGGCTGCACGAGGCGCAGGTCGTAGTTGGAGATCACGTCGCCGCGGGGCCCCTTTTCCGTGTCGATGTAGCGCACGTACGGCGCCTTCACCTTCGTATGGTCGAGCTGGAAGCTCTCCACCACCGGCTTGTCGGTCTTCTCCGCCATGTTCGTTCCTTTCCGCATACGCCGCGACGGCACGCGTCCGCGTGCCACCGGCGTATCCGCCGCCCATCCTAGTCGCCGATCGTCGGCAGGCGGCCCGTCGCATCCGGCCATCGTTATAGACGCTCGTTATACTCACGGCCGCCCCAAGCCTACACGGTCCGGCTCAGGCCGCTCCGCCGAACGCGGCGATCGCCTCCATGAACCGTGCGCCGTACGCCTGGAGCTTGCGCTCGCCCACACCGTTGACCGCGAGGAACTGCGCATCGTCGGCCGGTTTGATGCGCGCCATGTCGCGCAACGTGCGGTCGGAGAACACGATGTACGGCGGCTTGCCGATCTCCTGCGCGATGGTCTTGCGCAATTCGCGCAGACGCTGGAACAGCGCCTCCTCCTCGTCGCCCGGCACGTAGGCGTCCGCATCGACGGGACCGTTCGTGCCCGCCGCGCCGAACACGGTGGAGGACGCCGAACCGGCAGAGACGCCGAACCGGCGCATCCGACCACCGCCGGACGCGCCGCCGTCGGAGCGCACGGCCTTGCGTTCCACGCGTTTGATCTCATAGTGGAAGTCCGGTGATACCGTCTCCACCGCACGGGTGCCGAAGCGGACGATCGGCAGACTCCCGTCGCTGATGGCGAGATAACCGTCGGTGGCCATCTGGCTGAGCACGTCGCGTACACGCCTCTCCGGCACGTCCTTCAACGTGCCGAAGCTCGGCATGCGTTCCGGGTTGAGCCAGGCGAGATCCCGCGCCTGCGAACCGCGCAGGATCTTCACGATCTTGCCGGAGCCCAGACCGTCGCGCACCGGGTACGGCGTGGTCTCCCGCCCCAGCTCGTCGTGGTCGAACGTCACATCGTGCACGCAGCGGCTGATGTTGCGCGCGATGTCGGTCACGTCGATGGTGGTGAACGTGCGTTCGCAGTTCGCGCACGCGCCGCACTTGACGGTCGCATCCCCCGCCTCGCCGGAGCCGCCCGCCGCGGCAGGACCGTCCTCCTGCCCGAAGTAGCGGGTCATGTACCGATGAAGACATTCGGTGGTGCGGCAATAGCCGATCATGCCGTCGAGCAATCGGCGGCGGTTGCGGCGCGCGATCTCCTGCTCCTCGGGAGTCATGCGCTCGTTGTCGTGGTCCGATTCCAGCAGACGGCGGCGCGTGCCGATGTCGGAATCGTTCCACAGCAGCGTGCACCGGCTGGGTTCGCCGTCACGCCCCGCACGACCGGCCTCCTGGTAGTAGGCTTCGATGGATTCGGGCATGTTGTGGTGGATCACATAGCGCACGTTCGATTTGTCGATGCCCATGCCGAACGCGTTCGTGGCGACGACGACAGGAACCCGGTCGGTCACGAAATCCCGCTGCGCCCTGGCCCGGACCTCCGGGCTCATGCCGCCGTGGTAGGCGACGGCGACGGGCCCGCGCTCCCCCGTCCCCGGACCCGCGCCGGACGCACCGCCCGCGCCGGGACGCTGCGGGACCGACTGGTTCAACGTGTCGGCGAGCTGTTCGGTCTCCTTGCGCGTGGAGCAGTACACGATGCCGGATTCGTCCGGATGCGAGGCCACGTAGTCCACGATCCACGCGGCCTTGCGTTTGCGTTCCATGTTGATGACGTCGAAATACAGGTTCGGCCGGTCGAATCCGGTGACCGTCACCTGCGGCGAGACGAGGCCGAGCAGGCCGACGATGTCGCGCCGCACCTTCTCGGTGGCGGTGGCGGTGAACGCGCCGACGACCGGGCGGCGCGGCAGCGAGCGGATGAAATCGCCGATGCCGAGATACGAGGAGCGGAAATCCTGGCCCCATTGGGAGACGCAGTGTGCCTCGTCGACAGCGACGAACGAGATCGGCGTGCGCATGGCGAAATCGCGGAACCGTCCGGTCTCGAGCCGTTCCGGGGCGACGTACAGGAGCTTCACCTGCCCGGACGCCGCCTGGGCGAGCACCATCGACTGCTCGTCCGGTGCCTGCATGCCGTTGACGAACGCCGCCGGCAGGCCCTGGTCGTTCAGCGAGTCGACCTGGTCCTGCATGAGGGAGATGAGCGGCGAGATGACGATGGTGACGCCGGGCAGCAAAGCGGCCGGTATCTGGTAGCACACGGATTTGCCGGCGCCGGTGGGCATGACGGCGAGCACGTCGCGCCCATGAAGAAGCGCGTCGACCACGCCGTCCTGCCCGGGGCGGAACGATCCGTAGCCGAAGTACCGTTCCAGCGCCCCGAGCGCCGCCGCATGCGCATCAACCGTCTGTCCAGTCATGGTTCCACCATACATTCCCCATGGTGCGGCAACACACTTTCTCCACAACGGCGGAATGAAGCCGTTTTGGGCCACCGCACCATGGGATGTTCACCGCACCATGGGGCATGTGGATGGGGTCACAGCCGAGCCAACGCCTGGTCGAGGTCGGCGATGAGGTCGTCGGCGTTCTCGATGCCGACGGAGATACGGATCAGGTTGTCCGGCACCTGGAGCGTGGTGCCGGACACGGAGGCGTGGGTCATGGCGGCGGGCACCTCGATGAGGCTTTCGACGCCGCCGAGCGATTCGGCGAGCGTGAAGATGGCCGTATGGTCGACGAAGCGCTTCGCCGCCTCTGCCCCGGCCGCGAGCTGCACGGAGACGATGCCGCCGAATCCGCCGTGCATCTGGCGTGCGGCGATCTCGTGGCCAGGATGGGATTCGAGGCCCGGGTACCAGACGCGTTCGATCACGTCGGACGGCTGGGATTCGAGCCACTGCGCGACCTTGAGCGCGTTGGCGGAGTGTCGCTTGACGCGCAGGTCGAGGGTCTTCAAGCCTCGGATGTCGAGCCAGGAGTCGAACGGGGAGGGCACGGCACCGGCCGCGTTCTGCAGGAACGCGACCTGGTCGCGCACGTCGGCGTCATTGAGGACGACGGCGCCGCCGACCACGTCGGAGTGGCCGCCGATGTACTTGGTGGTCGAGTAGACGACCGCGTCGGCGCCGTCGTCGAGCGGGTGCTGGAGCGCGGGCGAGGCGAACGTGTTGTCGACGACGACCTTGGCGCCGTGCTTGTGCGCGAGTTCGGCGGTCAGGGCGATGTCGGTGATGTTGAGCAGCGGGTTGGACGGGGTCTCGACCCAGATGTAGCGATACGGCTTGGCGGCGAGCGCCGTTTCGACGGCCTTCGGGTCGGTGATGTCGACCACGTCGAGGCCGACGCCCCACGGCACGAACACCTTGGCGAGCAGACGGTAGGTGCCGCCATACACGTCGTTGCCGAGGAGGATGTTGTCGCCGGGCTTCAGGGTGGAGCGCAGGAGCACGTCGATGGCGGCGAGACCGGAGGAGAAGGAGAGCGCGTATTTCGCGCCTTCGACGGCGGCGAGCTGCTCGTCGAAGCTGGTGCGCGTCGGGTTGATGGAACGCGAGTAGTCGTGCCCGCCGCGCAGGCCGAGCACGCCGTCCTGCTTGAACGTGGAGGTGGCGTAGATCGGCGTGACGACGGCGCCGGTGGTCGGGTCGGGTTCCTGTCCGGCGTGGATGGCGCGGGTGGCGAGTGCGGTTTCGGCGAACTGTGCGTTGTATTCGGCGGACATGGTGTTCCTTTCAGATGGGTCGTATCCGAGGATACGTCTCCGGCCCGTGGGGACCGGCGTGGTTGTTATCGATATTGGTGATGACGGGTATGTGAGTTCCGGCGATGTCGGGGACATGGCGGGCGGGTCGGGGCGGCTGCGCGCACCGGTCCGCCCCGCCCGGCTACAGGTACTGCTCGACGAGCGAAGGGCGTGCGGTCCGTTCGACCACGTCGCCGTAGCCGTTGGCGCGCATCCAGTCGTCGTCGAAGATCTTCTCCAGGTAGCTGCGGCCGGAGTCGGGGGCGAGCACGACGACGAGCTGGTTCTCGTCGAGGTCGTGCGTCTTCGCGTACTTGACGGCGCTGGCGACGGCCATGCCGGAGGATCCGCCGACGAGCAGCGCCTCCTCGCCGGCGAGACGCCGGGTCATCTCGAACGCTTCGGCGTCGTTCGCCTTGACGATCTCGTCGGGGATGGCACGGTCGTAGGCCTCCGGGTAGAAGTCCTCGCCGACGCCTTCGATGTCGTACTGGTGTACGTCGGCGGGATCGGCCGCGGAGTAGATGGAGCCTTCCGGGTCGGATCCGACGACCACGACGCGCCCGTCGGACGCCTCCTTGAGGTAGCGCCCGGTGCCGGAGATGGTGCCGCCGGTGCCGACGCCGGCCACGAAGTGCGTGACCTTGCCGTCGGTGTCGCGCCAGATCTCGGGGCCGGTGGTGGCGTAGTGGCTGGCCGGTCCGTTCGGGTTGTCGTACTGGTTGGGCCGGTAGCCGCCGGGGATGGCCTTGGCGAGGCGTTCGGCCACCTGGTAGTAGGAGCGCGGGTCGTCGGGGCCGGCGTCGGTGGGGGTGACGACCACTTCGGCGCCGTACGCGCGCAGTACGGCGCGCTTCGATTCGGAGACCTTGTCGGGCAGGGTGAAGATGGCGCGGTAGCCGCGTTGCTGGGCGACCATGGCGAGTCCGACGCCGGTGTTGCCGGACGTGGGTTCGACGATGACGCCGCCGGGCTTCAGTTCGCCGGAGCGTTCGGCCGCGTCGATGATGCGCGCGGCGATGCGGTCCTTGGAGGAGCCGCCCGGGTTCATGTATTCGATCTTCACGGCGATGGTGGCGCGGACGCCGTCTTCGGCGGGGATGCGGTTGAGTCTGACGAGCGGGGTGTCGCCGATGAGGTCGGCGGTGCTGTTCGCGATGGTCATGATCGTCTCGTTTCCTTGTGGTTCCGTTGCGGGTCGGTCGGGTTGGGATGGGATGTCGGTTGTCGTCGTGAACCGGCGTTCCCCTGCGAGACGGTCTGGAGTGGTGCGTTGGCTGTGATGACGGGTGGTTCGCGTGCCATGCGCGAGTTCGATGATGCTTCCTTCACGGATTCCGTCAGGAGTATCGGCACCCCCAACGTGCCAATAATCGACGTGATACCGATGGATACCTACGTGCGTGAAATCCGAAACGAAAATCGCGGCGATTCCCCTGCCGCATTCGAATGCCCTGTCTCAAGTTATGCGTCACTGACCGTCCGCCCGGGGGCGTCGGTTAGCGACAACAACACATGAGAATCTGCATGCCTCACACGATACCACCTCCCTCCCCGCCAGCGTGTCGAGAACACTTCAAACGCCCATATCGTGGACAGGTTCGGCTTGGCTCCCTCTGACGAGGGAGCTGCCGGCGAAGCCGGCTGCCGGAGACGACATGTGGCCCATACCGGCAACGGCACGGGCCACACAATCGAGGCAGGGGCATCATCAGGCATGAATCCCCATCAGTCGAGCAGTCAGATCACCCACCGACGTGCGGCGTTGACCTCGCGGCGCATCGTGAGCCGTCGCGCCACGGCCACGCACACGGCGGACAACGCGACCGCCTCGACGAGCGGAATCCATGCGACGTACAGATGCCATTCGTTCCAGTTCGATTCGTACCGGATGACCTCGCCGGTCATGGCCTGCGCCAGCCACGCCAGTTTCACGGAGCCGTTGAACAGGAACAGCCGCATCGCCGCCGCGTATGCGATGACGACCACGCCCACGGATGCCGCGAGCCGCTTCGCCCCGCCCGAGCACGCCCATGCGGCGGCCGCGCCGGCCAGCAGTCCCAGCGCCGCGGCGGCGAGCATCAGCGCGAAGCAGGCCGCGCCCATGAACAGCCATCCGCCGGGAATGATGCCCGACACTTTCAAGACGCCGCCCGTGGAGGCCGGAACATACTGCCAGGCGTACAGGAACCGATAGGAGAACGGCATCTGGTAGAGGTCGTTCCCCCACCAGCCGTATACGACGTTCGCGTCGGCGGATGACGAGGGACTTCCCCAAGCGCGGTACGCCAATGCGTATTCCAACGCCGTCATCACGATCGCGGACGATACCGCCGCGACCGCGCCGCATATGGCCGGCGCGAACGCCAGCGAGCGCCGGTTCACGCCGTGGCACAATTCCGGCCCCACGAACGCCAGGAACCAGATCAGTCCGGCGGCGAACAGCATCAGCCCCATCAATGATTCGATGTCGGCCGCACCGGCGCCCATCATGATGTCGTCAAACGCATACGGCATCCGCACATGCCAATGCCCCTGCAGGGTGAGATACCGCACGCCGCCGCCGATCGCGGCCATCACGACGCCCGCGCCGAGCACCGCCGCATACAGTCCCGCGCATCGCCGCATCATGACGCACGTCTGCCGGCCGGCCCGATGACGCCGCGCCGTCCGCACCGCCACGCCATCGGCATGCACGTCGCTTCGCGCATCGCCCGACGTTGTTCTTTTCGTCATCGCAGTCATCGCGACACCTCGTCTTTCTCCGTTCCGGCACCGACGACACCAGAAGAATCGTCGGTCTCGTCGATGGCATCGTCGTCGGCCGTATTCCCCGCAACGCCGCCATCGCCGGTCACGCGGATGAAGTAGTCCTGCAGGCCGAGCCCGCTCACGGCGATGCCGTCGGGCACGTCGCGTTCGTCCACGTGGCCGCGCACGGTGACGGTGGCGAGCCTGCCCATGCGTTCGACCGCGACCGGCTGCAGTCCTTCCGCGTGGATGAACGCGTTCACGCTCGTCTCGCCGCCGACGAGCACAGTGGCGCGGGAGGCGACATCGCCGGCGTCGAACGCGTCGACGACGCGGCCGCGGTCGAGGATGACGGCGCGTTCGACGACCTGCGCGATCTCGTCGATGATGTGCGTGGAGACGACGATGACGCGCGGCCGTTCGGCGAACGATTCGATGAGAAGCCGGTAGAAGCGTTCGCGGTTCGCCGCGTCGAGCCCGTTGACCGGTTCGTCGAGCAGCAGCACGTCGACGGGCAGGCACAATCCGGCGACGAGGCGCACGATCTGGCGCTGGCCGAGCGAGAGACCGCCGTATGAGGCGTTCGCCTTGATGCCGAACGCGGCGAGCATGCGCGCGGCCGCCTCGCCGTCGACACCGCCGCAGTAGCGGCCTTCGCGCTTGAGAAACGCGGAGACGCGCATGCCGAACAGGAACGGCAACGTCTCGTTGACGAGGTGGATGCGCGCCTGCGCGTGCTCGTTGTCGCGCACGTCCTCGCCGTCGAGTTCGACGTCGCCGGATGTGGGCAGGAGCCGGTTGGCGATGGTGGCGAGCAGCGTGCTTTTGCCGGCGCCGTTGCGGCCGAACAGGCCGTGGATGCCCGGTTCGAGCGTGAGGTTCACGTGGTCGAGGGCCGGCGCGGACGCCTTGTGGAAGGTCTTGGTCAGGTCGTTGATGATGAGGCTCATGATCGGTATCCCCTGTCGATGATGTCCTTGAGTTCGTCGGCGCCGATGCCGAGCCGTTTCGCCTCGGCGATGAATGCGCCGACGCGCGTGGTGAGGAATTCATCGCGTTTGGCGTCGCCGGCCTTGCGCCTGGCCCCGGCGGTGACGAACATGCCAAGCCCGCGGCGCTTCTCCAGCAGCCCCTGGTCGACGAGCAGGTTCATGCCTTTGAGCACGGTGGCCGGGTTGATCTTGTACGTGGTGGAGATCTCCGTGGTGCTGGGCACCTGCTCGCCTTCGGCGAAGGCCCCGGAGACGATCGCCTCGCCCAGCTGTTCGGCCACCTGACGGAACAGCGGCGTGGTCCCCGAAAAATCGAATCGCATGTGGCTTCAACTCCGTTCATGGTGGGCCCGTGGCCATGCGCGCGGCGTTTGCGCACAGCCACGGGCGGCGTCACTCCCAGGCGGTTTTGGCCGGATTGGCGCGCATGTCGTCATACAGACCGAATACTTCATCGTACCCGTATTGGTCGCTGCACGCTTTGACCTCCTCGTTGCCGGTGAAGGTGCCGTCGGCGTTCTTGACGACCGGCCCGGTGGGCAGGGTGTTGTAGTCGGCCTTGGCGGCGTAGACCGGCTCGGTGGGTTCGACCCATCGGATGCCCTTGGCGGCGAGACACTGCGTGTATCCGGCGGTGAGACCGGACAGCTCGTCCTGCGTGATGACGCCGTCGGCCAGCACTTGCCTGGCCTCGGCACTGGAGACGGTGTCGCGCAGCCGCGCGATCTCGGGCGCGTACGTCTTCTGGACGCCGTCGGGCACGACCGGCTCCAACGCATCTGCCGGCCGTGCGGCCGCGGAGGTCGAAGCCGGTTCGCCCAGCGCATCGCCGCGCGCATTGACCGACAATCCCGCCAGCGGGATCAGCATCGCGCACACGACCGCGATCGCCGCATATCGCCCTTGGATCTTCATGATGACCTCCTTGCAGCCTGATGAATAATCCGATGCAAGCAACCTTGTTAGTTAGTCAGTTAGTTACTTGTGTAACTAACCATATAACCAACCAATCGCGCCGTCAAATGCGACGTGCCATATCGACACGCCAAAACCACCCGGACTTCAACAATGATATATTTATTGATAGTTTATCAATATCATTACCGATAGATAGAGCGCCATTCCACCCGCACGCTTACGAAAACCAGCCGAAAGGAGGCGACAATGCTGTTGCGCATCGATTCGACGAGACTCCGCTATCTGCTCGAACGACGACGGGAGCGAATCGGATTCGGACACCGGGAAACGCATCTGACCGCGGTCGCGGAAGGGTTGTTCCTCATACTGACCGCGTGCACGACGTCCATGGGCATATGGTGGCGGTTCGGATTCGTCGCGATCGCCATCGCGGTCACCGTATACGCCGTACTGTCCACTATCATTACTTGGAGCAAAGGCTACAACGCCGGGAATCTGTACAGGGAGCTGATCGATTTGGACCGCACGGAGATACGAAGCAGCATCATCGCCGTCAACGACGGCAACCGGTATCTGCTCTACCACGACACCGGCTGGGACTGCGACTTCTTCCCCAACCACGCGACGCGCGACGACGAGTCCGAGAACCTTCGCACGCTGACGGAATACTTGTCGCGCGGATTCGACATCCCGCAGGCGGATTTCACGCTCACGCGCGTAGGCGGAGAGTCCCACGAGAAATGGTCGGCGGAGCACCACGAGACACGGTTCTATGATTACGTTCTCTACAAAGCCGACGTCACGCACATGCCCGAAGCTTGGAAGGCCGACCGGTTCCACGTGGACTCGAAGGACTGCCGTTGGATGACCGTGGACGAGATGCTCGCCGATCCGCGTATCCGTGAGATCAACGCCGACGTGGTGGGTATGGTCAAAGCACGGATGTAGGAGCCATCCGCCACCAGCCCATATCGCGGGACGTTACAGCGAAGCGGCCTCGATGAGGCGGCGCGTGTAGTCGGACCGCGGCGACCCCAATACCTGCGCGGTGGGGCCGGTCTCCTCGACGCGGCCGCCGTGCAGCACGAGGATGCGGTCGGCGATGTGCTGGACCACGCCCAGATCATGCGAGACGACGATCAACGCCGGACGCTCATCCCGCCCGCCGGCGGCCCCGGAGCCGTGCACGATCGACTGCAGCGTCTCCAGGATCCGCACACGGGCGGCCACGTCGATGGCGCTCATCGGCTCATCGGCGAGAATCACCTTCGGCTCGTTGACGATGGCGCGTGCGATGGCGACGCGCTGCGCCTGCCCGCCGGACAGGTCGCACGGGTAGCGGTTCAGGAACTCGCGCGGGTCGAGGCCGACTCGCGCCAACGCCTGCACGGTCTTCGCGCCGACCTCGTCGAACGCGTAGCCAAGCGCGCGACGGCGCAGCCACAACGGTTCGGACACGGAGCGTTCCACCGTCCACCGCGGGTCGAGCGAGCCATACGGGTCCTGGAACACGATCGACGATTCGGCACGCAAGGCGCGCATGCCGGCGGAGCCGTGCGAGACCGGCTCCCCCCGGTATGCGATCTCACCGGAGTCGGCGGCGCCGAGTCCCAGCATGATGCGCGTCAGCGTGGTCTTGCCCGAACCGGACGCGCCGATCACGGCAAGGCACTCCCCCGCACGCACCTCGGCGGACACGTCGAACAGCACCTGGCGGCGCGCGGGTCGCGCGAACAGTCGCGTCAGACCTCGCAGTCCGGTGTGCATGTCGCGCGACGCGAACGACGCGTCGATGTGGCGGGCGGCGAGCAACGGCTGGGATTGGATCGGTTCGGTCATCGTTGCACCTCCTCGGTCGGCTTCGCCGCCGGCTCCCCCTCACCGGAGGCGCGACTGGATGCGTCGGCGCGCAGCGTGAGCATGCGCGCGGCGGCGACGAGTCCGCGGGTCGGCGCGGCCTTGGGCGCGGCGAGCAGGTCGGCGGTGGCGCCGGCTTCGGCGACGAGCCCCGCATCGAGCACGTAGCAACGTGTGGTGGCGCGTTGCAGCACGGCGAAATCGTGGGTTATGAACAGCATGGATGCGCCCGCGTCGTCGACGAGCGAGACGAGCAGGTCGACGATCTGGCGTTGCGTGATCGAGTCGAGCGCGGTGGTCGGCTCGTCGGCGATGATGAGCCGCGGCGACGTGACGAGCGCCGCGGCGATGCCGACGCGCTGCCGTTGCCCGCCCGACAGTTCGTGCGGCCGTTTGAGCAGCGCGTCCTGCGGCAGGCCGACCTTGTCGAGCATCGCCTTGATGCGGTCCACGCGTTCGGCGAGCGTCAGATCGTAATGCAGGTAGAGCGGCAGCCCAACGATCTGCGCGACGGTCATCACCGGGTTGAGCGCGCGCGTCGGGTTCTGGAACACGACGCCCACGTATCGCCCGCGCAGGTCGGCGAGTGTGCGCTCGTCCGCGTAGACGGACGGACCGCCACGCCGCCAGCCGCGACCACCACGGGACCCGTCACCGTCATCCCCGGCCGTCCCCGGTGCGAGGACCGTCGTATCGCCCATCGTGATCGCGCCGGACAACGTCGCCTCACGCGGCAGCAGGCCGAGCAGCGATTTCGCGATCATCGATTTGCCGGAGCCGGACGACCCGATGAGGCCGACGCGCTCCCCGTCGCCGATATGCAGGTCCACGCCGTGCACGATCTCCTTCGCGCCGAGCGCGACGTGCAGGCCGGAAATCTCAACGGCCATCGGAAGCCTCCTTTCGACCGGCGTCATGCGGAACCGCCGTCGCGACCGCCGCCCGCAACGCGGGATTCGCGACCGGGTCGGCGGCGTCGCGCAGCGCGTCGCCGAACAGGTTCAACGCGACGACGACGAGCGTGACGACGAGTCCCGGCCACAGGACGGTCAGCGGGAACACGTTGATGAGTTTGACCGATGTGGCGAGCGAATGTCCCCAACTGGGCACGCCCGCGCCGACGCCCACGCCGAGATACGTGAGTCCCGCCTCGGCGAGCACGGACGTTCCGGCGGACATGGACAGCTGCACGGCGAGCACCGGCGTGATGTTCGGCACGATGTGCCGAACGAGCATGCCGAAGCCGCCGGCACCGTTCGCACGCGCCGATTCGACGTACTGCGAGCGTGCGGCGAGCAGTGCGGCGGGACGCGCGACGCGGGCGAGGTTCAATCCGTAGGCGATCGAGCAGGCGCCGACGACGACCGCGGCGGACGCGCCGAACGGCACGGCGAGCAGCAGCGCGATGAGCACGGTGGGGATGGAGATGAGCGCATCGACGACGGCGACGGAGATGGAGGCGAGCGCGTTCGAACGCGCGACCATGAGCCCGACGAGCAGCAGTCCCAGCGCGCCCGAGCAGACGACGGTGAGTGCGGCGATGGCGAGGTTCGTGCGCGAGCCGGCCATCAGCCAGCTCAGCACGTCGGCGCCGGTGCCGTCGGTGCCGAGCCAGTGCGCGGACGACGGCACGGCCCACACGTGGTAGCCGTCGGTCTCCAGCAGCGGCCGCGGCGTCCAGAACAGCGAGACGAACGCGACGAGCAGCCAGACTCCGAGCATGACAAGCGCGTAGCGTCCGGCACCGTGCGACCACATGGTGCGTGCGATGATGCGCAATCGTGCCATCATTCCTCCTCTGCGGCGAGACGCGGGTCGAGCGCGCGGTGCGCCAGGTCGACGACGAGGCCGAGCGTCAGGAAGAACGCGGCCAGCAGGAACAGCTCGCTCTGCACGGCGACGAGGTCGCGGTTGCCGACGTCGCCGACGAGCAGCGCGCCGAGCCCGGGCAGGGCGAACAGGTTCTCGATGACCATGACGCCGGTGATCATCGAGGCGAACGTCAATCCGACGACGGAGACGAGCTGCGGGGCGGCGAGACGGAGTCCAACGCGCAGCAGCGCCTGCGTGCGCGTCATGCCGCACGCCATCGCCATGTCGACCGGACCGCCTTCCGCGGCGATGTCCTCCAGGGCGGCGCGCGTGTAGCGCATGATGCCGGCGGCCGCCACGAATCCGGTGGCGAGCGCGGGCAGGACGAGCGAGGCGAACGCGCGTCCGGGCGCGCCCGTCCAGCCGTCGGCGGGGAATCCTTGCGACGGGAGCACGCCGAGCAGGCCCACGCCCTGGCCGAACAGGAGGAGCAGCAGTAGGCCGCTCCACAGTGCGGGCACGGCGCCGCCCGCGATGGCGAGCACGTGGAAGAATCCGCACAGACGCGGGTTCCTCGTGATGACGGCGGCGCAACCGAGCGGCAGTCCGACGACGAGCGCGACAACGAGACTCATGACGATGAGCGGGAACGTGATCGCGGCGCGCCGGCCGACCTGTGCGGCGACCGCGCGACCGGTCAGCGCGGACATGCCGAGGTCGCCGTGCAGGAGACCGCCCGCCCAGTCGAGGTATTGGACGGGGTATGGCCGGTCGAGGCCGAATTCGGCGCGTAGCTCGGCGACGCGCGCGGCGGTCGCGTTGGTGCCGGCCATGACGACGGCCACGTCGCCCGGCAGGATGCGCAGCGCGGCGAACACGAGCACGGAGATGCCGAACAACGCCGCGACAAACAGCAGCAACCGCCGTATCACGAATCGCATCGATGACTCACTTCTCGTAGGTGATCTGCCACAAGGGCAGCACGGTCTGGCTGAGGTTCTGCGGGAAACCGTGGACGCCCTTCGCGTAGGCGATGGTGACGCGCCAGCTGAACAGCCAGTCGGCGGGGGCGTCCTCGGAGACGATCTTCGCGGCCTTGGCGAGATAGTCGGAGGCCGCCTCGTCCGTGGTGGCGGCGAGCGCCTTCGCGTACAGGTCCTGCACCTGCTTGTTGTCGTAGTGGTAGTAGTAGCTGGGGGTGGCCCACTTGTAGAAGTCGTGGCTTTCGGCGTGGTCGACGAGGGAGAGCTCGTAGTCGCCGTTGGTGTGCACGTCC
The DNA here is from genome assembly GCF_056356955.1 of Bifidobacterium sp. LH_419. Classification (NCBI taxonomy): domain Bacteria; kingdom Bacillati; phylum Actinomycetota; class Actinomycetes; order Bifidobacteriales; family Bifidobacteriaceae; genus Bifidobacterium; species Bifidobacterium sp. LH_419. The sequence continues at coordinate 3,156 of NZ_JBKEVG010000021.1, read as the reverse complement.
TGCAGCCAGGTGGAGAACTCCACGTAATTAATCTTCAAGTCGATGCCGATGGGCTTCAACTGGCTTTTCAGCTGGTCGCCGAGTTCGGTGCCGTACACGTTCGCGTAGGTGAGCGTCAGCTGCAGCGGCTTCGACTCGCTGTAACCGGCCTCCTTCATGAGCTTTTTGGCCTTGGCCACGTCGTGCGGGTACACGCCGGTCAGGTCCTCGTAACCGGGGTCGACCTTGGGGATCGGGCCGCCGAGCTTCGCGTCGACGCCGCCGCGCGAAGCGATGAGCTGCTGGTGGTCGATGGCGTAACGGATGGACTGGCGCACGCGCTTGTCCTTGAGTTTGGCGTCGGTCATGTTGAACGCGAGCACGAACTTGTCGGAGCCGTCGCCCGCCTTGACCACGTAGTCGGGGTTGTCGCGGAACGGCCCGGCGAGGGTGGCGGTGATCGGCGAGAGCACCTGCACGTCGCCGCTCTTCAACGCGTTGATTCCCGCGTTGTCGTCGGGGAGGAAGCGGATGATGACGTTCTCGGTCTTCGCCTTGTGCGCGGTCCCCCAATACTTCGGGTTGGCCTTGAACACGATCTTGTCGCTCGGGTCGAAGGATTCGACCGTGTACGGTCCGGAGCCAAGCGCGCCGGTCTTTTCGTCCCAGGTCGCGTCCTTGTCGTAGACGAGGCCGGGGCGGCCGGTCAGGTACCACAGCATGTTCGAGTCGGGCGCGGAGAGCGTGATCCTCACCGTGTGCGCGTCGACGTCCTCGGCCTTGTCGAGGTTGGCGACCTGGTCGTAGTTGTAGTATTTCCTCGCCTTGAGCTCGTTGATCGACCAGGCCACGTCCTCGGCGTCGAGTGTGTCGCCGTTGGAGAAGTTCATGTGGTCGTTCAGGTGGAACGTGTAGGTGAGCCCGTCCTTGGACACGTCCCAGCTTTTCGCGAGGCCTGGATGCACCTTGTTGTCGGAGCCGCGGGAGACGAGGCTTTCGTACACGTTGCCGATGAGGATCTGCTCGAGCGCGGAGCCGGACTGGTGGCGGATGTCGAGGTTCACGGGGGCCAGCTTCAGTCCGATGGCGACGGTGTCCGCCGTCTTCGCCGAGGACGCGCTGCCTGCGCCTACTCCGGTGCCGTCCGCATCGTCCTGCTTGTTCGTGAAGAACGCGTTGACGCCGACGACGAGCGCCGCGACGACGATGACGGCGATCAGCGACCACAGCCATGCCTTTGACCTGCCGCCGCCGCGTCGTTTCGATGATTTCGCGCGGCCTTCGAGACTCGCGTCGGTGCTGGCCGCGCCAGCCGTGTTGCCGTTTGTCGTATCGTTGTTCGTCGCCTTGTCGCTGGTTGCGCCGGCCTCGCCGTGCACACCGTCATGCTGGGACATGCAATGCTCCCTTGTCGTGGCGCACGCGTTCGCGGGCATGCTTACGCCCCGCGAATCCACGCGCGTGAATCGTGATTGATCGTCGGTTGACCGCCCATGCGGGTCGATCACCGCGTCCCACTATAGACCACGCCGCCGTCGGCCGCGGCATCCCCTCCCATCCGTTGCCATATGGAACCGCGACGGCGCTTCCATGGCCGTCATCGCGGCGGTATGCTGGGAACAACGCCCGCGTTCAACGAGGACACGGCGAGAAGGGAACCCGACATGAGCCAGCCATATCCGCCTCCGCAGTACCCGGGACCGCAATATCCGCAATATCCGCAAAATCCGAACGGACGGTATCCGCAGTCGCCGAACGGACGATACCCGAGTGGGCAGTATCCGGCGGGGCCGGGGTACCCACCGCCGTACGGTCCGCAATATCCGTACGGCGGCCGGCCGATGCCGCCGCGACGACCACCGCGGAAGAGCAGCGGCACGACGGTCGCCGTGGTGGCCATCTCCGTGATCGTGATCGTGGTCCTCACGCTCGGACTCGTGTTCGCCGGCATCGCGTGGAAGGTGAACGCCATCCAACGCGACCTGACGAGCGCCGTCGAAAACGGTTCCGGCGGCTCGGGGTCCGGTTCGGGAGGCTCGGGTTCCGGTTCGGGTTCCAGCGTCCTGCCGGACGACGGGAAGGACATCGTCCCGTGTTCGGCGTCCGAACAGTACGCCTCCTATACGGATCTCGTGAATGACACGTACGACAAGTACGAACGGAAGATCGACGCGGGCACGATCTTCGACGATCTGAACCTGCAGCCCACGCAGGATTCCGCCGATTACGTGCACGATTTCATGCTCATCCTCACGGACCGCAAGGCGGCGCTGCGGTTCGGCTGCGAGATCACCACGAGCGTGGACGAGCTCGACGACATCTACGCGGCGAAGTCGGACGAAGTCAAGGAGCTGGAACGCAAGCTCAACGACCATGAGGATTTCGGCATCAAAATCAGCATCAAACGTTCGGATGGTTCCGTCTACGAGTCCGACGGCGGCGCTCCCCCGGAACAGACGATCTCCGACGTGGAGGCCGCGATCAGGGCGGTGCCGGTCACGCCGGGCGCCGACGGCACGTATCTGGGCGTCGGCGAAAGCATCGTCCAGGCGGCGGGGCTCAGCGCGAACTACGATTTCCAGCAGATCTACCAGTACTGCTCGCGTTCCGCCGACAACGACGAATACACGGTGGCCGCGTTCTGTTCGGCGAATCCGCGCGTGATCTACGTGAACCAGGCGCACGCCGGATACTCGTCCAACATCACGACCCCGTACTATGCGGACGTGATCAAACACGAGATGGGCCACGCGCTCGTCTACCAGCAGTGCGGCACGACCCGTCCGCCGGTCGGCGTGAACAGCGAGGCCCTGGCGAACAGCTACGCGCTCAAATACCTCGGCGGAGACCGGTCCAACCTGCAACGCAACACGAAGTCCTACCCAGAATACGCGATATCGGACGCCAGCGACCAAGCCGCCGAACGAGTCCACAACAAACAATGCACCGCCGGCTGAGAGCCGCAAGCAATCCGCTTCCCTCAGGCGGAGCAGCCCGGCAAAGCCGACCGTACCGGACATTGTCCTCGCTCCCCCCCTTCTAGGGGGAGCTGTCCGGCAAAGCCAACCCGGTTGAACATTGTCCTCGCCCATTACCATGTTTGGTAGGTCCCGGTGGTCGGGGCCGGGTCGCCGGTTCCGGTATGGCTTTCCTGCCCTGTCGTTGATGATCCGGGGG
>NZ_JBKEVG010000020.1:0-32607 GCF_056356955.1 Bifidobacterium sp. LH_419 | reverse complement strand
ATGCGCTACGGGGAGCAGTACCTGTCGTATGACCGCGATCATATCGGCTGGTACTATTTCGATCCGGGTTCCGGCGCGATGGCGCATGGTGTGAAGTGGATGACGTCGAGCGGTGGCAAGTGGGTGTACTACGACATCAACACCGGTCAGATGCGGTACGGCGAGCAGTACCTGTCGTATGACCGCGATCATATCGGCTGGTACTATTTCGATCCGGGTTCCGGCGCGATGGCGCATGGTGTGAAGTGGATGACGTCGAACGGTGGCAAGTGGGTGTACTACGACATCAACACCGGTCAGATGCGCTACGGCGAGCAGCATCTATCCTACGACCGGGAGCACACGGGCTGGTACTACTTCGATACCGCTACCGGTGCGATGGCGCATGTCTGGACGTCGTTGCCGGATGGCAGGAGGGTCTTCTATGATCGGGGCTCCGGCCAAATGGTATACGGCTGGCAGACTATTGACGGCAGACGCTACTACTTCAATACGGCTACCGGTAACTTGGAGCGTTCGGCAGGGGGTGTCTCCGGTAACCAGCAGACAGGGGGTTCGGCCACCAATAATCAGCGGGTGTGGTGGGTCGTTACGTCTAGTTCGCACGTGTATCACACGAAGAAGAACTGTCCATCGCTGCGAGCCGCCAACCAACGGAACGTACGTGAGGGAACTCTGGAGCAGGCGCGAAAGGCTGGTTACTCACGACTCTGCAAGAACTGCGAACACCTCTGAATGCCGTGTGGCTCTGTGGCACTGACTAGTCAGTGCCACAGAGCCACACGCGTTAACGGTATGTCTTCAATCCGCCACACCTACAGTGTAGTTTCGATGCGGTAGCGGGGGCGGTGCTTGGATTCCATGTAGATCTTGCCGACGTATTCGCCGACGATGCCGAGGGAGACCATGATGAGTCCGCCGATGAGCCAGATGGAGATCATCATGGAGCCCCAGCCGGCGATGGCGTGGCCGAAGCCGAGCGAGACGAGCACGTAGACGAACATGGCGATCGCCACGAGGATGGAGACGATGCCGGCGCCGGTGACGAAGCTCAACGGCTTCGTGGAGAACGATGTGATGCCTTGGATGGCGAAGGCGATCATCTTCTTCAGCGGGTATTTGGATTCGCCGGCTTCGCGTTCGCCGCGCTCGTAGTAGACTTTGCTGGTCTGGTAGCCGAGCGTGGGCACGATGCCGCGCAGGAACAGGTTGACCTCGTGGTATTCGGACAGGGCGTCGAGGGCCTCGCGGCTCATGAGGCGGTAGTCGGCGTGGTCGGGGACGGTTTCGGCTCCCATCCATTCGAACACCTTGTAGAAGGCTTCGGCGGTGTTGCGCTTGAACCATGTGTCCTTCTTGCGCGCGGAGCGCACGCCGTAGACGACTTCGTCGCCGTTCTTGAAGTTGCGGATGAACTCGTCCACCGCGTTGACGTCGTCCTGCAGGTCGGCATCCATCGAGATGGCGGCGTCGCAGCCCTGTGCGAGGGCGGTCATCAGCCCGGCGAGCAGCGCGTTCTGGTGGCCGCGGTTGTGGGAGAGCTTGACCCCGCCGAATACGGCCTCGTCGGACTCGTGCAGCTTGCAGATGATGTTCCAGGTGGCGTCCTTCGAGCCGTCATCGACGAACAGGATGCGGCTCGCCTCGCCGATCTCGCCGGCATCGACGAGACCGCGGTACTTGGCGAGCAGCACTTCGGCCGTGTGCTCAAGGCCTTCGGCCTCGTTGTAGCAGGGAAGCACGAAGTAGATGGTGGGCGTCTCCCGGTTCGTCGACCCGGTGACACCGCCGTTCTCCGCGGAAACAATCAAACCTGCATCACGTGTGCTGGTATCGAAGGTCATCTTCTCGTCCTCTTGTCATTCATGCCTATGCACTAAAGGCTCTGTGGATAGTCTACCTGTTAGGGGCATACCAGTATGACACTTCGTGAGTAAACACAGGGAAACGCACCGGCATCGTGATTGAGTGGGCACTTGCGGGATACAACGGAGAACAAGGCAGAGAATCCCTGAGAAGCGTTTTCCCCTAAACTGGTGATTCTTATGTTGGAAGGCCTGTTTGATAAACCCCTTGAAGATTGCTGGATTGGTCGACGCACCAAAGCTCAATGAGTTGTAGACACTGTAGTCGGGTGGCGGGGGGAGTATCGTAACAGATTAGGTGACTGTTCCCATAGAACCAAGTCGATGAGTGACATACTTGCCCTGGTGCGGCAAGAAAAATTCGGAGATAAAGAAAAGGAAGAAAGCGTCATGGTGTCTGATTCTACGGTAAGGAAAAGGCGAAAATCAGGAATTGAATTATTGCGCATCATTGCCATGTACATGATTCTTGCCCATCATATGGTCTTCCATAATGCTATGGATTTTATGGCACAGCCAGATTCTTTTAGGAAAGTATTTCTTGGACTATTTGAATATCTTCCTGGAAAAATCGGAATCGCATTATTTTTTATAGCATCAGCTTGGTTCTTGTCGAGCGGAAATCAAACCTTGGAAAAATCGTGTAAAAAGATTTGGGTTCTGGAACGAGAGTTGTTGTTCTGGAGTCTTGTGGGTCTGGTACTACGTTTGGCGATTGCTCCGATGCAAATGAGCATAATGGATTTTGTGTCGGCGGTGTTCCCTGTAGCGACACAGCTCTGGTGGTATGCGACCAGTTATGTGTTGTTCTTGCTGTTTCTTCCTTTTTTGATGTCAGGATTGAAATCGTTGGGCAGTGCACGGCATAGGCGTCTGATTTTCTGTATGGTTACAGTGTGGGGGGTGCTCTACCTAATTCCAGGTGCTGCCCTGAACATCGGATTGGATTTGACGGGGTTTATCTACATATATGTATTGATTACCTACTATCGGTGGTATATGCGACCTATAAAAACGAAAACAGTGTGGCTAATGTTTGTCTTAAGTGCGCTGTTACTGCTGTTCTGGAACGTTACGCTGGAGTTGTTGTATGTGGGGCAATCATGGGACCTGTATGGGGTGTTGTTCCTAGTTGTCGATCGTGAATGGTCTTTGCCTGTGCTTATATTCAGTTTTAGTATGTTTTTACTTTTTGAGCGAGTGCAGTTGCGGTCGCGAGTGATTAATTATATTGCGACGTTGACTTTCGGTGTCTATCTGATAACAGACCATCCGCTTGTACGAGATTTGCTTTGGAAACAAATATTTGATTTTAATAAATATTATTATCTGAATTACCCGGCTGTGCGAATGCTGGCTATCGTCTCGGTGGTTTACTGCTGCGCGTCATTGTTGGAGCTTATTCGAAAAATGATATTTAAATATACTGTTGATATGAGCCGAGGGGAGTTATTTGCATTTATTTGGAAGAAGGTAGAAATTTAATTATAGCCATGGTGGAAATTGAATATGAATTTCCACCATGGCTATAATTTTATCGATTGGCTAACTAGGCTTATTTATTATAGCAGGTATCCTGTTGTAAATCAGGTTTACCAAACCCCAGCATCCAGCTGCTGCAAGGGGGAGTAGAAGAAGCGCTGCCGGGAATGTATATTGTGCCTTGGCTTCCCATAGTAGATAAATGAAGAAGAATCCTGTTGCTGCTATTGCTGACACTATTGTGTTTATATTTGTTTTCCTAGTTTTTATAAGGAAAAATGCTACTCCGGCAAATGAAAGAGTCTGCATAGCGTCAGAAATAAACATAGTTAGATTATATATTTTGCCGTAATAAACCGAATGGGCGATTGGGCTTATCGGTCTGCTGGACATAGGTTTCCCTTGAGGATCAGAGGTAACTGACCAATTGCTATTGAGAATACTCTCATATGTTGGGTCGCACCAAATCCAGGCTTCCTTGTGGGAAAAATATCGTATTGCGTATAAAGGATTACTTGTAAAGTCATGGATTGAGGTACGAATTGATTGCAGAGACTCTCGGTTGGCCTGTTTCGGATCATAGTTATTCATCCAAGACCATACATAGCCATTGAACCCTCCAGAATTATTTAATTTATCAGGGTCTTGTGGACGTTGTAGTCCCATGGCTATCCATGTGGTTTTAGGTAATCCGTTGTCAATACGAACGTGATACTTATGGGTAATGTATGCGTTAAATCCGCTCGTGCATACAATGTAAATCAACAAAGTTGCGGCAATGGCTGCAAGGTTTTTCTTAGTACTACCTTTGATTGCTTTTACGCCCCAAACAATGCTCATTGCCATCAAGATGATAATCATTGTGGACTTCAGCATTATGCTTATTGTAATCAAGAAGGCGGCGTAGATATTGTATTTGAAAACCTTATCTTCGATGGCTATTTGCTGAAAATATAACGCGGCTAGAGCAAAGGGGATAGCTGGAAGGTTTCCATAAGCGAAGGTTGAATATAGGATAATTGGCCAGCTTAGTGCGATGAGTAATGCCGAAACATTTGCAACTTCATTGTTGAATATTTTCCTTGTATATAGAATTACAATGAATGCAGTTGCTGCTGCTGCCATAGAATTAACTAGCTCGATAGCGAGGTAGGTTTGACTTTGTCCGAAAGCATACTGTAATATTTTTATAAGAACAACGTATGGGGTTTGAAATGGGAACCGTTCCATATATGCGCCGGGTGCCCACTTGTCTCCGTAATCGTGTCCCAACTGGGATGCTGCGGCGATTAAATCCTTGGAATCCCAATCGGGGAATGAATTAGACATTATTGCCCAGGAAATAGCTGCAATGCCTATATAAATTGATACTATTAGCGCGCTGGCTTTGCTATCTATTTTCTTGAGCCAGCCAGTTGCCTTCAGGGTTGTGATAATAGCTAATATTATTGCGATGCCAATAACGACAAGGGGGGTGGTGCCGTGTTTGTACTCTACTCCCTCCGTATAGTGAGGATAGTGTATTGTTACAAATAATGTGGCGCAGGCCAGTAAGGAAAATAGTATTCCTGCTGCCCACAGGAAGAACGATGTTAAATATCTATAAATCAGCGTTCTTCCGTCTTGGGTCTCAATTCGTTGCACAATGCTGTTTTGCGATTGTTTATCTATCATACCGTTATTTTTGATTTATAGATGTTGAAATACTTAGTAGGGGATGGCGAAGTTCAGATCCCCGCCATCTCCCACTGGAATTTACTGCTGATTTATTTCATTCCAAGATACTTTTTCCAGTAAGGAATGGAAGTCAGTTCCTTACTGGCGCTCTTGTATTCCTCTTCGAGCTGTGTGCGGTGCTTTTTGAAGTATGCGAGGTCTCGCTTATACCTCTTCATGATTTCGCCGTACTGCTTGACGTCCTTGACGCGAATAATGCCTTTACGGTTGAACCAGTCAACGGCAACGATGATATTTTCGCCGTGGATGCTGCCGGAAGGATAAATCCAGCCGGCGCTGGGAATTAGAGCGTAGTCCTTGCCGGAAATCTTTTTAGCACTGTGGACACTTGCATGCAGTATGCGTTGTCCGTTTTTGGTGAGGAAATCAAATGCTCGCTGTTGCAGTGAACGGGGTTTGTCATTGTCGATTTCCTGTCGGGTCAGTTTGGTGACGTCGAAGCCTTCCAAGCCCATATCGTCGGCCATCTTCTGCAGTTCCGGGAAGGAGACCAGCTTCTCCTTCTCACGGTTGGCCTGCATGAACTTCTCCTGGGCCACGGGCTGCTTGATGAAAGCGGGCCCCTTGAGGAAGTCCTCGAAACCTTCAAGGGCCAACGCCGCGTCCGTGTAGTTGAACTTGCGGAGTTCCAAATCGACCTGGTCGTGGAGCTCGCGCAGGAAAGTATCGATGCTGGGGGCGAGACCGGTCGTCATCTGGGCGATCATGCCGTTGCGGATGCTCTGGTAGCGCTCTACGGCCGCGTTATAACGGATTTCGAACTTGGAATGCCAGATGCCGAGACCGTTCATCGTCATGAACGTCGGGTTGCAGCGGATGCCGTATTCCACGTCGTCGTAACGGACGAAAACCGGCAGCGGCATGCCGTTGCGCTTGATGACGCTCATGGGAATGCAGCAGTACCACCAGGCGGCGTAGCGTCGGCCGTCGCCGACGCGCAGGCTCTCGTCGTACGCTTCATTGAACACGATGTCGACGAACTTCGTGACCTGCAGCGGAATCTTGGCGGCCACGCAGACTCCGATGGAGGGGTCGATGAAGCCGGTATCCTCCTTCATGTCCTGCACATCTTCGTAATTCAGCATCGCTCCGCTGACAAAGGCTTCGGAGTATTCCGGCTTAACGATGCGCAGCAAGTTGTAGGTACGCATGATGCTTTCGGGGGATACTTCGACATCATCGTCCATGAGCAGCACGTGGGTCGCGGGAACATCCTGCTCCATGGATTCAATCATGCCGCGCGCGAAGCCGCCGGCACCGCCCACGTTCTCGTTCGGAGAGACGGTCACCTTGTCTGTGCTGAGCTCCTTGTACGGCAGCGTGCTGCCGTTGTCGATGACATGCATGCGGAAATGCTGTGCGATGTCGTTATCGGAACCGAGAATTTCCTTCTTCACCAGTTCGATGTTCTTGGTGATGTAGGATTCCTTCTTGAACGTGGTGGTGGAAAGGGAGAGCTCGACATCCGCCAGTTCTCCGTCGATGTCCAGCGTGTAGTACGCGTTGCGGGCGGTGACTTCACCGCTGGCCTCGATTTGGAAGCCCACGAGTACCATATCGTCGTCGACGGCGAGGTCGAGATCGACGGGCTGCCAATCCTTGTTAGCGGAGACGACCACAGAGACCGTGGACTCAAGCTCGGGAGCCGAAGACAGACGGTAGGCCTTGGTCTGCGTGATGGTGCATGCCGCGCCCTTGACTTCGATGTGAAGGTGGAAGCCGGTCGCACGAGTGTACTTGAGTAGCTTCATCGTGGACAGACCGTTGAAGTACGTGGTGAAATCGATGGTGCCCGCACCTTCGATGGCCCACTCGTGGGTATCCGGATCAACGTGCACCGGCTGATCGGTGTGGTAGTACATCGTCGGGTAGCTGAGTGCTCGTGGAGTCGTCTCCATGAGCACATTGGCGAAACGCATTGATGGCATGTGCCCTTACCTCGCTATCAAAAAGTAATCGTTCTCAACGCCCAAGGATACCCAACCCTCTTCGCAGAGATACGGAGAGAGTTGGGTATGCGCACGAAGTGCATACCTTTCGGGAACGAGAATTTATTCAGTGAATCAACGTCCCCGACGGATACGATTCCGAAGGGAACGAGGCAAAGCTGTCAGTAGACGCCCTGTCCTGAACGACCTTGAGTGCATGATATCGTTGAGCCGGCGATTGGCGTCGTCGGCTCGGCGATTGGCGTCGTCGGCTCGGCGATTGGCGTCGTCAAGTTGAGAAAATGCTCGTTCCTTATCTTGTCGTTCCGCGAGCACGGCACCTTGAAGATTTGTGACGTCCTCGTGCCATTTCGCGGAATTAGCGATTTGTTGCCGCAACGGAAAGGCAAGAGGTGCGTGAGTATTGTCTCCTGTTAACAATTGACGCATCTCTTTTGAAAGTAAATCAACCTGTACGAATGAATTCAGCTTGGATGCTGCAGCAAGGATATCTGGATTCTCATCAAGTATCCACCAATACAGACCTGCGTATTCTTTTTCTAACCTACGCACGGCCAAATCATGTAACTTGGAGAATCGATGCTGTCCAGATATCCGTAGTTCATCAGTGATACCATTCAACACGCCGAGCTTCTTGGCAGCTGTCCAATTGATTGTCTGATGCCCGAGTGAATAGTGATATATCACGTCATGCACCGCGACAAACCGTCCTGCAGCTGTTAATGCAGCTACTAGGAAGGGAGGATCCTGATAACGCGTATATGCGGGGAAGCGTAGCTCGTTGTGGGAGCGAAGGAACTCAGTACGGAACATGAATCTGTGGAAGCCGTAGTCGAACTGATAATCGGAGTATTCCACAATGTCAGTATCGGAAGGCAAAGTGTAACCCCATAGCAGAGGGTCGTCCGAGAAGTCTGTTCTAATGGTGCCGTTGCTTTCATCGTAGATTGCGAAGGAGCCTCCTACTGCTTGCACATTGGTATGGGTTTCGGCTGCCGATAATAACGTTGCGAGAGAATCATTATTAGCAAAGGAGTCATCAGGATCGTGAAAAATCAACCATTCTCCGTTAGCTTCAGCTATCGCACGGTTGCGGGCTGCTGAGACTCCAGCATGCGCGGCAGCAATAACGCGAATGCGAGAATCCTTTTGTGCGAGGCCTTTCATGATGGCAAGCGAATCGTCCGTGGACCCATCATCGACACAGAGAATCTCCAAATTCTCAATGGTCTGTTGGGCTATCTTTTGTACGCTTTCTCGGATGCACGTTCGTTGGTTATAGACCGCAAGAGCGACGGTGACCTTGGACGTGGACCCCATTGCCTTCCCTCCTTGACTATTTTACTGTGTTTATCAGAGCATATTCTGTATTCCAGACGAAAACGATTCTTCGGGTGTTTGCGGTGGTCTGCTTGCCAGAGGACTTCATTGGTATTTGGGACATTCGTGCTGTTTGCACTGTCTGGCGGCTAGATTCCGCTCTGTTCCTCGACAATGTTCATCTGGTGCCTTGACCGATTCTTCGCAATTCCGCTGTGGTACTTGTCTTCCACGCGCTTTGCCATGCGATGACGCGGATTGTATCGGGAGTGTCGATTGCTCAACCGGAGACGCGGAAGTCGTCGAGGATGCGTCCCGCCATGGGGTCAGTGGAGCGTACGCTTGTTGATTCGCTTAGCTCCGCTTCGATGACCACCTTGGTTGGTTCCCGTTGCATGGGAACGAGCGTTCAGAAGATGAGCCTTCTTGTCAGTCTGCGTGGGTGGGGCTGTAGGCTCCGGCGACGGGGTAAACCTCATCGCCATGCAAACTGTTGAAGGCTCACAGAAGATGAAAGTTCTATGGACGTTTCTTGGGGGATTTCACCTTCCGGCCCCACTGATACGATGGTTTGCCGTGAAGAATATGGTGGATAACCTCAAGTCCCGGTATGAGTACGCATGGGTGGTGCTGCGCGGCCTTGTGGAGACGGATTTCAAACTCCGCTATCAGGGCTCTGTCCTTGGCATCGCCTGGTCGGTCTTGAAGCCTCTGATGATGTTCTGCGTCATGTACGTGGTGTTCGGCAAGTTTCTGCGCATGTCCGACGGCACTTCGACGTATCCTGTGGTGCTGCTTCTGGGCATCAGCTCGTGGCAGTTCGTCACCGAATCGACGAATGTCGGTCTGAGATCGGTCGTTGAACGTGGCGATCTTCTGCGCAAGATTCATTTCCCGAACTACATCGTCGTAGTGTCGGCCACGGTGGGCGCGTTGATCAGCTACGCCATCAACCTGTGCGTGGTGCTCTTGTTCGCGCTGGTGGCACGGGTGCAGTTTACTTGGCGTGTGATGCTGTTGCCGCTGAACATCATCGAACTCTATGCGGTGACGTTGGGATTGACGCTTCTCATGGCCACGATGTATGTGTACTTCCGTGACATCGCGCATATCTGGGAAGTGCTCCAGCAGCTCGTCTTCTACGGCATGCCTATCATCTACCCGCTGAGCTACGTCACTAACCGCGGCGGCCTGTACGCCGAACTGGCACGCTTGGAGCTGATCAACCCGTTCGCGCAGACCATTCAGGACATCCGTCATAATCTTATCGCGCCGGAGACCCAGCCGACGATTTGGAATTCGTTCGATAACCCGTTCGTCAAGGCGTTCCCGGTCGTGCTCACCGTGGCGCTGCTGTGGCTGGGTGTGTATTTGTTCCGTCGTAACAGCCGTAAGTTTGCGGAGGTCATGTGATGTCTGACAAAGCCAATGATGTGATGAACAATCCGGTAGTCCTCTCCGTCGACCATGTCTCAAAGAGCTTCAAGCTTCCTACGGAGCAGGCCACCGGTATGAAGCAGGCCTTCATCAACTGGACCAAGGGCATCAAGGGATACAAGACCCAGCAGGTGCTCAAGGACATCAGTTTCGAAGTGCATAGGGGCGAGTTCTTCGGTATCGTCGGTCGTAACGGCGGCGGCAAGTCCACGTTGCTGAAGATTATCTCCCAGATTTATTACCCGGAGACGGGCAGCGTCAAGGTCAACGGCAAATTGGTGCCGTTCATCGAGCTCGGTGTCGGTTTCAATCCGGAACTCACCGGCCGCGAGAACGTGTATCTGAACGGTTCGCTGCTTGGCTTCACCTCCGAGGAAGTCGACGCGATGTATGACGACATCGTCGAGTTCGCCGAGCTCGAGGAGTTCATGGATCAGAAGCTTAAGAACTACTCTTCCGGCATGCAGGTACGTCTCGCCTTCTCCGTCGCGATTAAGGCGCAGGGCGATATCCTCGTGCTCGACGAGGTGCTCGCCGTCGGTGACGAGGCGTTCCAGCGCAAGTGTGACGAGTTCTTCACCGAAATCAAGAAGGACCCCAGTAAGACGGTCATCCTAGTGACTCATGACATGGATTCGGTGAGGAAATACTGCTCCCGTGCCATGATGATCGCCGATGGCGAGGTCGAGGCGATTGGTGACCCGGAAACCGTCTCCCAGCAGTACACTCTGGCGAATCTTAAAGCCGATGAGGCCGCGGAACGCAAGCAGCGCGAGGAACGCGGCGGATACCCCAACGGTCTGAACGAGCGTTGCCCGTTGTTGCGCACCTACGCGGTGTCTCCCCAGATTCGCAAATCTTCCGACACGTTCCGTTTCGCTGTCGAATACCAGTATGATGAGCCGGGCGATTTCTATCTTGCTATCGCGATGCATGACATCCGACGTGGTGGTATTTCTTATGATACTGGAATGAAAACATTCAAGATGAAAAAACATGGCCATCATACGGTATATTTTGATATTCCGCTGAACATTTTCAACAATGGGGAGTTTCGTTTGATTACCTCGTTGCGTACTCCAAATCCAGTAAATGATGAACGTACGGAAGCCGTAGGTGTAGCTGTTGATGAAAATGCATGTACGTTTGTCATTCAGGATAGCCGTAATCGCGAATACGCTCTGTTGAGTGACCGTGCGATTACGTTTACCCAAGTGGTCGAACCGGTGATGTAGATAAATAATAAGAAAGCATTAGGTTTATTCAGATAAGGCGGCATAAATGGCGCGAAGCCTAAGCAAATGGTTCAATTATCGTGATGTTTCCACGTGGGTGTTTTCCTGCTCGGTTATGGCGTTCGTGTTCATAGGACGCGCCGTGGATGACAAGTCCCATGGCGGATTCGGACGTTCGGTAATCTACGCCATTGTCTTCGGCTTCGCGGCATGGCTGGTGTCTTCCGTCATCTTCCACTGGTTCGACCGCATCGGCTCTTCAGGGACCGAAGGACAGATAGCTGCGGATTCGGCGTCTCTTGGCCAACGCATGATGGATGCTGGCTATTGGACGATGAAACGTGTTCCCACGACATTTATTGACAGCCTGAAAACCCATGGTCTCGTATGGCTGATATGCACGATTATCTGCTGGTTGCCTTGGCTCGTGGTATGTTGGCCCGGCGTGATGCGTGACGATACCATCGCCCAGTTCATGCAAAGCGCTGGTTACCACTGGTACTATTCGCAGCATCCGCTGTTCGATACGCTGCTGTTCGGTGTGTTCTGGAACATAGGGTTTGCCGCGCATGATCTGCTGCTGGGGTTGGGGCTGTATGTCTTGGTGCAGACTCTGGCTTTTGCCGTGGACGTGGCGTTGGTGTTGTGCTACTTGGGCAAACTGGGGGCTCCCCGCTCGCTGTTGCTGGCCGTGTTCCTTTTCTTCGCGTTTTGCCCCGCGATAGTAGGAGCGGTACCGACCATGGCGAAGGACTCATTGCACGCCGTATTCCTTTTGCCACTTGCGATCGTGTTCGTCGAGGCTTGTCGCACTCGCGGTGCGGTATTGCGTCGTTGGCCCGTGGCCGTTGCGTTTGTGACTCTCATCGTGCTGTGCGCGCTCAGCAAGCGAACGGCTACTTTGGCTATCATCTGCGCGTTCGTCGTGCTCGCCGTGTTGTCCAAGGGATACCGTGCAAGAGTGCTTGCTTGCCTGTTGGTCGCTGTCATGCTTGCGCAGGGCGTGGTCGAACCTGCGTTGGAGAAAATCACCCGTGCCGAAGTCACGCCGGGCAAGGAGGTCATGGGACTAGTCATGCTGCCCGTGGCGCGTGTCCAGTCCAAGTTCCCAGAGCGTATTACGCCGCAGGAGCGGGCAGCCTTGTCGGGAGTGATGAATGTTGAAGAAGCCGGCGCGACATATGCGGGCTACCGTGTCGATGAAACATCGTGGACGATCAACAACAATGCATCGATGCGGCAGAAGATGCAGGGTATCGGCGCCTGGATTTCATTGGGGCTCCGCACGCCCGGGGAATATGTCAAGGCTTTTGGGAATCTCATGCTCGGTTGGTTCTATCCGCAGGACGGTGTGTTCTATGGGGCCGATTCCGACGGGTTGTTTACTCGGCAATACATGATGCAATGGAACGGTTTCGTGCATCCGCCATTGACTGCCGAGGCTGTATTGCACGACATGCGTGGTACCAGCCGGAAGCCTCCGATCATCAGAAGCGCGGCGCGGATGGGGCAGAAGCTGGCTTCCGATCCCAAATGGAATGCGTATGCGTATTACGCCACGTACATTCCGCTTATGCTGTTGATTTATGCCATGTCGCGGCGTCGGTGGCTTGCGGCGGCGACGGGGGCGATGCTGGGGTTCAATGTGCTTGTGCTGTACCTGTCCCCACTGGTGTTTTCCTGGTATCTATTGCCGGTGGTGTTCATCCTGCCGCTGTTCTTCGGCACCACCGTTTGCTTTGATGACGATGCGTCGCGGCTTGCGGGCACCAGGCCGTTCAGGTGATGCGTCGGCAATGGTCGACAATGGCTATAGTGGTAGACATGCTTGAGAAGAAGACCCCCTCCGTCGCCGTGCTGCTGCCCTGCTACAATGAGGAAATCACCATCGGCAAGGTGGTGCGTGATTTCAGGGCGGCTTTGCCGGACGCGACCGTGTACGTGTACGACAACAACTCCACGGACCGCACGGCCGAAATCGCCCGCGAAGCGGGCGCGGTCGTACGCAGAGAGCCCCGTCAGGGCAAGGGCAACGTGATTCGAGCCATGTTCGAGGACATCGACGCGGACGTGTACGTCATGGCCGACGGCGACGACACCTACCCGGCGGACGCGGCCCCCGACATGGTCGCCAAGGTGCTCGAAGGGTACGACATGGTCATCGGCGACCGCCTCTCCTCCACGTACTTCCAGGAGAACAAACGCCCGTTCCACAACTTCGGCAATCGACTGGTGCGCGGCTCCATCAACCACCTGTTCGGCGCGCATGTGACCGACATCATGACCGGCTACCGCGCATTCAACTTCACGTTCGTCAAGACGTACCCCGTGCTCTCGCGCGGCTTCGAGGTCGAGACCGAGATGACCATCCATTCGCTGAACAGCAACCTGCGCCTGTACGAGATGCCCATCCAGTACCGGGACCGTCCGGCCGGTTCCGTGTCCAAGCTGGACACGGTCGGCGACGGCATCAAGGTGATGAGCACCATCTTCCGCATGATCCGCGAATACAAACCACTGCCCTTCTTCGGCGGACTCGGCCTCATCATCGGCATCATCGGCGTCGTTCTGTGCGGATGGGTCACCGCGGACTTCGTGGGGACCGGCGTGGTCGTCCACTTCCCCACGCTCATCGGTGCCATCATGCTCGTCATCGTCGGTCTCCTGCTGATCAGCACGGGAATCATCCTTGACGTCATCGCCAAGAACGACCGCAAAACCTTCGTTGTGGATGCCAACCGGTTCGCTTATATGCAGCGTCATTGAGAAGAGCGGTAGAGGGTTCTGGAAATGGAAAATCTGTTTGCTGATATCTGGAATCTGTTTTCCGGCAATAACAAATTGGCCACGTTCATGACGGTTCTTGCCGGCATAACCGGTGTTCTTGCGCTGTTCTGTGAGCCAATAATGAACTTTGTTACGAATAGTGCAAAGACCGAGATGCTGATGTCTCTGGATGAAAAGCTGGTTGCCGATATTGATAAGATGGGGGAATCTCTATATCGTGATGCGCTGATGGAGCATCGTGAAGATTTGCAGAAGAAAATACGCAGGCGGTTTGCTTGGAGTTATTTCTGGCGGCATAGAGGAAACAGGGATGCTTTCAATGACCCCTTATCATTATACTTTATTCTATTTACCTTAGGCGTGCTTATATTTAACTTCATTGGTTTTTTCCAGAAGAATGGAGATAGTCTTTCTGGTGATATTGTATCGAATGAATTGATTATTCCAGCCGTGTCGTTTGTTGTTGTCATTGCTGGATTTATAGTTACGTGGCAATTTTATCTTGATTATAATCAATTTCGGGTCTTATATGCGGCTGCGATAGCTTCTCAAGGAGTTGATGTCGTAGTTCTTCCCAAGACTGTGTATTATAGTTGGTACTATATGGTTGCTCCCGGCTCTGTCGGTGCGGGAGTAGCATTCCTTTGTATTTCAAAAATGATTATGATATTTGACCCAGATAATTCAGAGGCAATATTGACTGCATATTATTTGGGATTTGGTATTTATATCGTTTCGGTATTTATTTTATTGATTACTGCATTTGTAGGAATATTAAATTGGAATAAGCTGAATGACTGCTGAAGCGGCGTAGGGATTTTTTGGTTGTTGGGTACTGAACGTACAGTGTTCCTATGCCTAATGCAGAGCTTGAGACGATTTGGCGGGTGGTGTTTCCTTCGGGGAACGTCGGACTGGACGAGGACTTCCGTGTGGCCGCGGCACCGATCTACGGCAGCGGGCGGGACACCGCCGGCGCGCCCGTAGGCAACGAGGCGTTGCACTCGTGGGTGAAGGGCCGTACCTCCATCGAAATCCCCGCGGGAAACGGCTACTCGACCGGCTGCTACTACAATGCGTTCCCGGCGGCGTACTGGGCGCAATGGACGAACGTGCAGTCCGTGACGTTGCGTCTGCGTGCGGCTGGCCACGGCACCGTGACCGTCCACGCCTCCGACGAGAAGGCGAACGACCGCATCGTCCACAGCGTCGACGTGAACGCCGCGTCCGGTGACGGCACCGTCGAAAACGGCGACATCGTCGAAACCATCATCCCCATCGCCGGCATGGGCGAGGGCGGCTGGCTGTGGTTCGACGTGCAGGCCGCGCCCGACGCCCCGATCACCATCGCCGACGCGCAATGGCTGTCCTCCGTGCCCGCGAAACGCACGCTCACCGCCTCCTTGTCCATCACCACGATGAACAAGCCGGAATGGTGCATCCGCCAGTTCAACCTGCTCGCCGACATGGCCGACATGAGCCTCATCGACGCGGTCTACGTCGTCGACCAAGGCACGAAACTCGTCGCCGACGCCCCCGGCTTCGACGAGGCGCAAACAAAGCTGGGCGACAAGCTGCGCGTCATCCGCCAAGGCAACATCGGCGGCTCCGGCGGCTTCGCGCGCGGCATGTACGAGGTCGAACACCACGATGAAAGCGGCTACGCGATGCTGCTCGACGACGACACGGTGCTCGAACCCGAATCCGTCTCCCGCGCCATCGCCTTCGCGAACCACTGCATCGAACCCACGCTCGTCGGCGGCAACATGCTGTTCCTGAGCGAACCGACCCGCATCTGCGCGCTGGCCGAAGTGTTCGACGCGAAAAGCATCAGCTGGGGCACCGCCGTGCAGGAATCCCGCTACGACGATCTCGCATCCGAGCCGTTCCTCAAGAAGACGTACCTGCACAAGCGCGTGGACGCCGACTACAACGCGTGGTGGATGTGCCTCATTCCCGTCGAGACGATCCGCAAGATCGGCCTCTCGTACCCGTTCTTCATCAAGAACGACGACGTCGAATACGGCGTGCGCGCCCAGCGCGCCGGCTACCGCACGGTCACCGTTCCCGGCGTGTGCCTGTGGCACCAGTCCTTCGTCGACAAGGACGACCAGCTTGACTGGCAGGCGTACTTCCACATCCGCAACCGCACCATCATGGGCCTGCTGTACACGAACCAGGCATACCGCACCGGCGTGCTGAAGGAGATGGTGCGGTTCACGATGTCCGCCACCGCCAAGATGCGCTACTCCGCGGTCGCGCTGCATCAGGCCGCCATGAAGGACATCATGGCCGGGCCGGAGCACGTGGGCTCCATCCTCGAGACGCGTCTGCCCGAGATCCGCGAGATTCGCGGCAAGTTCGACGACGCCACGATGATGCCGATCGAGGAGCTGCCGGACACGCTGCGCGGGCAGAGCGAGGAGTTCGAGCACCTGCACGACGCCTCCCGCGCCGCCGTTACCTTGAAGATCGGCCTGCATCAGATCACGCCGCCGCGCGCGGACCGGAGCCGTGTGATCGACGGGTACATGGAGCCGACCAAGGTGCATTGCCTCATCGCCGACGACCACCACACGAGCGAGGTGCCCGCCGATCAGCTGGGTACGCTGACGCTGGTCGCCGACGATGCTTCGGATCACTGGAGGGCTGCCGGACTCATGGACTCCGCCGTGTTCGTTGACCCGGACCGTGGCAAGGGCATCCTGCTGACTCGCAAGCCGCTGCTCGCGATCGGCGGATTCGTGAGGACCTGTGCGCTGTACACGCGGATCATCGCGAACTGGCGGACTTACCAGAAGGAGTATCGCAAGGCGTTCGCCACGATGGTTTCGCCGGAGTGGTGGCAGCGGTACTTCGGAGAGTAGGGGTTTTGGGGGCGGGAGGCGCCCTCTTGGGGTACCCCCTCAGTCCGGCGAAGCCGGACAGCTCTCCCTGTAGGGGGAGCATGAAAATCGTCATGCGCATAGCTGTGTTCTCTGCGCCCCCTGTAGGGGGAGCTGGCGGCCGCAGGCCGACTGAGGGGGTTGACAGGGTACCCTCGGGATACCCCCTCAGTCTCGCTTCGCGAGACAGCTCCCCCTGGAAGGGGGAGCGGGCTACCCCTCAGTCGGCTTCGCCGACAGCTCCCCTGACAAGGGGAGCCGAGAGGATTGGCATGCGCGGAGCGCATGGCCTTGCTCCCCGGCAAGGGGAGCTGAAAATACTGAGGGCCGCTCACGATTGTGAGCGGCCCTCAGTATTTTCTACTGTTCCGCGGTGTGGAAGATCTGCTCCCAGGTTTGCATTGAGGCTAGGCCGTAGTCGCGGTATTCCTTGGAGAGGCGCTTCCAGTGGCGGGACAGGTGGCGGGACAGGTGGAAGCACTTGCGCATGTTGCGGCGGTAGAGGCGGCTGTCGCGGCGGAACCAGGCTACCGAATCGCCGTCGGCGGAGGTGACCATCGCGGAACGCACGCCGAGGAACGACGGCCAGATCGAGAACCGGGCCGGAATCGCCACCTGCGGCGCCTCGTCCTTCGCACCGTCCGCGCGGGAACGGGAACGCAGGGCGGCGAGCACCGCCTTCATGCCGCGTTTCGTCACTTCGCGCGCGCCGGCCGGCGCCCACGCGCGATCGGCGTGATCGTCCGGTTCCGGCAGATCCAGCGGACTGGAGTACGTGACGCTGTCCGTGAAGCCCTTGCGCGCCTCGCGCACTTCGGCGATCTTCGTCGGCAGCGACTCCACCAGATACTCCGGGCCCTTCAACAGGTCCGCGAGGGCCAGCTGGCTCAGCTCCATGCCCGAATAGAGCATGCGCAATCCCAGATTCGCCTCCTCGTAGAGCATGCGGAACGCGGCCGCACGGCCCGCGTTCGGATAATGCAGCAGCGCGCAGACCCACCGGTTGCGTACCTGGAAGTACTCCTCCCAGCCGCGGGCCGGATCCTTGTCATGCCAGCCCATATGCCATACGGCCACGCCCGGCAGGCTCACCGTCGGGAATCCATGCCGTTTCGCGCGCAGACCATACTCGATGTCGTCGAACTTGATGAACACGGGCAATCCCAAACCGACCGCACGCATCGTCTCGACCGGAATCAGGCAGAACCACCATCCGTTGAAATCAGAGAAGCGCACGGCGTGCATCGACGGACTGTCCGCCAACGGCTCCGAACGGAAATCATGGTTGAACTCGGCGCCGCGCGACGGCTCCATCCACTGCGCACGCGCGTCATACCGCTCGCCCTGCACGTGCAGCACCGTGCGATGGTCGATATGGAACATGCCGCCGCCCACCAGCACCGGACGCACCGTGTAGTCCGCGAACTGCACCGCACGCAGAATCGACTCCGGCTCGCTGATCGCATCATCGTCGAGCAGCAGCGTGTAGTCGCTCACGCCCGCCTTCACCGTCTCGTACATGCCGCGCGAGAAACCGCCGGAACCACCCAGATTGCCTTGACGGATATACGTGAGCTGACCGCCCAGATCGTCCGCCGTCTCGGCGAAACCGGGCTGGTCGCGTACCAGATCCGTGCCCTGATCGGTGCAATACACGGTGTCCAGACGATCACGCAACTCACGTTCGCCGGCGATCGCGCGCAACTGGTCCAGACAGTAGGAGGGACGATTGAACGTCGTGATCGCGACGGACACCGTACCCGGCTCGCGCGTGCGACGCACGCGAGCCGGGACCTGCCAGACCGCGTCGCCGACCGTCAGCGACGCGTCGGCGTCCGCGCGCGCGTCGAACCAGTAGAAGCCGCCGTCCAGCATGCCTTTGAGCGACAGTTCCGCGACGAGACGTTCCGGGCCGCCGTCACCATGCTTCGTGTCGATCGTGAACGTCTCCACCGGCGCGGCGAGGCCGCGCGCCGTGGAGCGGAACAGCGTGACCGTGCCCTTGCCCGTCGCCCACGCGGCGAACCGCACGCTCCTCACGCGTGTCCAGTACCGCCAATAGCCGGCCGGGAACGCGTTGAAATACGTGCACAGCGACAGGTGCGTGCCCGCCGCCAACGTGATCGTGTTGCGCGAGTCGACGGCGAACCCGTGCGGCTCCTCGACCGCCGCGCGGCGACTGGCCGCGATGAGCCGGGACAGTTCGGAACGGGTCATGCCGTTCGGATCCGCGCTGTACAGGTTGTCGCGTTCGTCGAACACGCTCGGGTCGAAATGAGCGGGATGCCAGTTCACCGCGTAGAGCGGCATCGTCTGGCCGGCGTTGCGCATCGGGTAGACGACGCGGTTCACCGTCTCCCAGCGCGTGGCCGGTTCCGGGGAGGGCGTCGTGGGCGATGCCGTGATCGGCGACGTCGGTGTCGTGTCTGGTGCGCCGCTGGGCGTATCCTCAAAAGCCGTGTCTCCGGCTGCAGCCTGTGCCTGTACCATACCAGTCAGTATACAAACGCAGGTCGGCGCGAACGGGGCCGGCGGCGGGTGCCTGAATCGGATCGGCAGACGACGACATACGGGATCGGCATATGGAATCGGTAGACGGACGGAGGATCAGCTTGTTGAGTGAGACTATCCGGGGAACGCGCGCCACGGTGCGCGCCCGCGTGCGCGCCGTCGTGCGCGCGACGCTCGCGGCGACGGTCGGACTGGCCATGATGGTGACGGGCGGATGCGGGATCGGCGGTTCCTCCGGTACGGGTGATTCCGCCGGCACCGGCTCCTCGGCCGCGGTCTCCGGGGTGAGCGTCAGCCTGCCGAACTACTACATGCCGGGCATGGTACTGCAACGCGGGAAGCCGATCCACATCCGCGGAACGCTGGAGAAGAGCGGCACGGGGTCGAACGGTTCTGGGACGAACGGCTCGGGGACCGGCGCGAAATCGGGGGACGACGCCGAACGCGTGCAGCTCACCGTGCGGTTCGTGCACGGCGACCAGAAGATCGAATCATCGCAGCAGGTGGCCGTCGGCACGACCTTCGACATCGCCGTGAAGAACGTGCCCACGCGCAAGGACGCGTACACGCTCGCGTTCCTGATCGGCGGGCAGGTGGCGCGCACCGTGCGCGACGTGTATGTGGGCGACGTGTTCGTGGCCGCCGGACAGTCGAACATGGAGCTCAACCACGTCGACTACTACGGGACGAAGGACCTCGTCGCGGGGAACATCGCCGGAGTCTTCGCCGAAAGCGACCTGCCGAAGACCGTGAACGACGAGGGCATCCACTTCCTCGCCGTCGAACGCAAGCTCGGCGGCTCGTCGCTGCCGCTGCGCTCGGTCACCGCGCACAAGTGGGCGTCCGCGACCGGGAGCAACAGCGACTATCTCGGCTACCTGCCGCAGCTGTTCGCGGCGCGTCTGCGCAAGGCCCACCCGAACGTGCCCGTCGGCATCATCCAGATTGCGTGGGGCGGCACCGGCATCGCACGCCACATGAAAGGCGGCGACATCTACGCGAACCACGTCAAGCCGCTCGCCGGATACCGCGTCGCCGGCGTGCTCTGGTACCAAGGCGAGGACGACGCCGCCACGCAGGCCACGGCGCTGCGCTACGAAAGCGACTTCGCCGCGCTCATCAACCAATACCGCAGCGTGTTCGGCGAAGAGGACCTGCCGTTCCTGTACGTGCAGCTCGCGCGCTACAGCGGCGGCAACCAGTACACGCCCATCGTGCGGCAGGCGCAGTTCGACGTGCTCGGCAGCGCGGCGCTCGGCACGACCGACAATCTCGCGATGACCGTTTCGATGGACACGGACAAAGGTACGTCGAAGGTGATCCACCCGCTCGGCAAGGACATTCTGGCCGAGCGCATGGCGACGCAGTGGTTCGCGATGGCGGAGGACGGGAGCGGCAACACCGGGAACGGGGTCGCGTCGTCCGGGCCGATCGCGCAGAGCGCGAAGGCCGTGAACGGCGACGCCTCCACCGTCGCCGTGTCGTTCGCCGCGAACACGGCGATCGGGCTGCGCGCGATGAAACCGGACTACACGCTGAAGGCGACCGCGACGGAACCCGCCACGGTGACCGCGACGCCGCTGCAGGGCTTCGAAGTGGCCGGTTCGGACGGCGCGTTCCACGCGGCCGACGCCACCGTGCAGGGCAATCAGGTCATCGTCCACTCCGACGACGTGGACACCGTCACGCAGGTGCGCTACCTGTGGGGGCTCGCCCCCAACAGCGCCAGCATGCTCTACGATTCGGCCAAACTGCCCGCAAGCCCGTTCGTGGTGAGCGTGGGGTAAGTTGCGTGGGGTAGCCGCGGGAGGTTGGAAGGCTGAACAGCGCTGGAAGGGCTGGAGGCCGAACAGTGCTGGAAGGCGAAGCGCTGGAGGCTGGAGCCCGGAGGCGAACGTGTACGGTTTCGGGGCGAACGTGTATGGCTCGGCGGCGAACCTGCATGGTTCAGCCCCGAACCTGTAGTATTCCGGGGCGAACGTGTAGGTCATGGGCCGCAACGTGCACGGTGTAGTGTTGAAGAAGGCGGTTTCCGGGTCGGAGCCGCTTTCGCAGAAGCTTGGAATTCCACCAAAACCGGTGGCGCGTGTTCGGGCGGATCAGCGGTTCTTCAAGACCTGCCCGTGCAGGTTCGTGTCTGAATCCTACAGGTTGGTCTCCGGAACCTACAGGTTCGGGGCTGAACCATACACATTCGGTTTCGAACCATGCAGGTTCGGGCGGAATTCATGCAGGTCGCCTGTTACACGATTGTCGGCCTACACTTCGGCGGGAGCATGGCCCGTTACTTCACGTCGAAGAAGGGGGTGCCGGCCAGGTAGTTCTTGCCGGCGGTCATGTCGTATTGGACGAGACGGTACTCCTTGAGGAGCTCGCGCTGCTGCTTGGAGAGGTTCCTGCGCTTGATCGTGTCGCCGTTCTTGTCGAGGTAGGTAGTGGACGTGTCGTCGGTGAAGCCGCCGGCGCCGAGCACCAGACGCTCCATGGCGGGCAGGTCGTCGCGCACCGAGGAGAGGAACGCGAGGTACGGGGAGACCTTCGCGCCCATGTGCTCGCTGGCCAGGGCCATGAAGTAGTTCGGCGACGTGTAGCTCGTCGAAGCCTTGTCCGGGTCGAGCTTCACGCCGGAGCCGGCATCGCCGGACGCCTGGTTCGACCAGATGAAATAGTCGGTCTCGTGCAGGGTGAGGTCGTTGTGCCGGTCCGCGGCGGCCGTCGTATAGTCGCTGGGCAGGTGGTCGCCGTAGAAGATCACGGTGACCGGCTTGTCCATCGAGTCAAGCTGGTTCAGGAAGTCGGCGGTCGCCTGGTCGGTGATGTTCACGCCCTTCATGTACGTGTTCACCGCGTAGCGTTCGTCGTCGCCCATGTTCTCGGAGACGTTCGCCCAGTCGAACTGGTTGTCGTTGTACCAGCCGCTGTACGGGGAGTGGTTCTGCATCGTGACCAGCTGCAGGAACTGAGGGTGCTGTTCCTTGTTGATCTGGTCGATCACGTTCTGGTAGGAGGCCGCGTCGCTCACGTACGGGTTGTTGTCGACCGTGTCCTGATGGGCGATGGCCGGCTTGCTGTCCAGCGTGTAGAAGTGGTCGAAGCCGAACTTCTTGTAGTTGCCGTCGCGCAGGTACATGTTCTTGTAGTACGGGTGGAACGCGGTGGAACCGGTCTTGCCGTAGCGCGCGTTCCAGATCTGGTTGAACGAGTACGGGCTCTTCTGGTGGGGGACGAGCTCCTGGTACATGGACTGCATCGAATCGTCGAACAGCGCGAGGTCCAGGCCGGTCAGCGTCTGGTATTCGATGTTCGCCGTGCCGCCGCCGTAGCCGGGGGAGAGCATGAGGCCGGACGTGGTTGAATCCTTGACGGCGCGGATGTTCGGCATCGGGTCCTCGAGCACGCTGACGCCGGGCACGCGCGTCGGGTCGGAGAACGTCTCCGAGAGGATCATCACCACCGTGCTGTCGGTGAGCCGGTTCTTGCGCGACTTGTTCGTGCTCTGCGCCTGCTTGGCGTACTTCTGCGCCAGCTCCTCCATCGTCTTCCGGCTGTAGTCTTCCGGCTTGTCCATGATCTTCGGGTGGGTGAGGCGCAGGAAGTTGATGGTCGGGCCGTTCGCCTGGGCGTCGCCGGCCGCGTTCCACAGCTGCGGGGAATCGCCCCAGCTCTTCGCCCACTCGTAGCCCCACGCGCCGGGGATGCTCAGCGTCCACGTGAACGAGCACAGCAGCGCGATGCTCGTGCCGGCGGCGACGAGACGTGTGACGTTGCCCGCGATGGTCTTCGCGTTGCGGAACGGGCGACGCCAATGGAACGGGATCACGCAGCGTCGGCCGTCGACGAACTGGAGAA
This sequence comes from Bifidobacterium sp. LH_419, assembly GCF_056356955.1. NCBI lineage: Bacteria > Bacillati > Actinomycetota > Actinomycetes > Bifidobacteriales > Bifidobacteriaceae > Bifidobacterium > Bifidobacterium sp. LH_419. Next base: position 9,550 of record NZ_JBKEVG010000020.1, on the reverse strand, counting down.
CCAGGCAGATCACAGTCAGCCAGACGAGCATCGTGATCGTGCCGTTGACCAGTGGCCGGCTACCCGCCGGGATGAACGAGGCGATTTCGCCGCCGTTGCCGCTGGACAGGAAGCTCAGGTCGGACGGCAGGATCGGCTCGTTGCGCAGGTCCATCTTGATGCTGTTCGCCACCGCGTACACGCTCATCGTGATGCCGAACACGGCCGTCGCCACCCAGAAGCGGTTCAGCACGAACACGATCACCAGGTAGATCATGCCGAGCGCGCAGAAGTTGAGCAGCCAGTTGAGCTTGCTGGTGTCGTCTGCGCCGTTTCCCGACAGCCACATCTGCGCGACGAATCGGGTGAGCTGGCCGTTCACGCTGTTGAGGGCCTTCGTGGTCTCGTCGACCGCGTTCGGGTCGTCGTACGAGGGCTCCGTGTACATGCCCCACTGGATGAAGATCGTGGCCGCGGCGGTCATCAGCGCGGTGACCAGCAGATACAGCGTGTACGGGCATTTCGGGCGCTTGAGCCAGATTTCGCAGATCTTGGCGCGCGCGGCGCGGCACCGGGGGCTGCGCCACAGGGTGCGTAGTTTCGCGGTCAGGGTGCGCAGGATGGGGAGTGCTTTGGCGCGGATGGCGGTGAGTGCGGAGTGGGTCGCGTTGGTTGCGGTTCGGGCGGCTTGGGCGGTGGCGCGGGCGGCGGTTCGGGCGATGGGCCGTACTTTGGCGACAATGTTCGTGAACGTTTCGGCGATCCGCTTGGGGAACGCCTTGGGGAACGTTGTGATGAATGCCGAGTCGCGCATCGATGTGCGGAGCGTGGCGATCGCCGCGACGAGCATCGAGACGCAGTGCAGGACGAAGGCCTTGGCCTTGCGCGCGGCGGCGACCATGGTGCGGCGCGCGGAGCCGATCAGCGGCTTCGACTGGTCGGCCAGTTGCCGCGCGTATTCGGGTACGTGGTTGGCGGCCGAGGCGATGTCGGCGGCGACACGGGCCTCGGTGGACGCGACGTTGGTCTTGGCGGCGGCGACGTGGGCTTCGACGCTGGCTTCGGCCGAGGCGACACGGGCCTCGACCGAAGCGATACCGGCCTCGACCGAGGCGACATGGGCTTCGAAACGGTCGATGGGTGATTCCGCGTCGGTGGCGGCTTTGGAATCCGCTGCATCTTCGGCATCAGACGTGGTAGCCGATGCAGCGCCCGAACCGGCGTCCGTTCCGGCACCCGAAGCGGCATCCGCCCTGGTCGGAGACGACGGCTCGTCGAGGGAAAGGCCCATCGGCATGATGTCGTCGATCCCGTCGATGTTGACAAGCCTCGCCGCGTCGAGAATGCCGGATCCGCGTTCGGACGCGTCCGTGGGCACATGCTCCGCGGACGCGTATCCCGTGGACGCATGCTCCGTTGATTCATCCTGCGGCTTGCCCACTTGTCCCCACCTGTCCACTGCAATAACGTACCGGCACATTGTAGCCGCAGGTTCAGGACGAATTCACTCCTCGTTCACCGCAATCCGCCATAGGACGAGACGGGAGGGAGCAAGGCGGAATGGGAGGAGGCAAGGCGAGACGGAAGGAGGCAAGGCGGAGCGGCGCGGGCCGCCCGCCCCGCTCCCTGTCAGTCCCTCCGGAACAGATCGCGCGTGTACACCTTCTCGCTCACGTCGGCGAGATCCGCGTTCCAGCGGTTGGAGATGATCACATCGGCATCGCGCTTGAACGCGGCCAGATCGTGCGTGACCGGGCTGCCGAAGAAGTCGGGCTTGTCGAGCGTCGGCTCGTAGACGACCACGTCCACGCCCTTCGCCTTGATGCGCTTCATCACACCCTGGACGGCGGACTGGCGGAAGTTGTCCGAACCGGACTTCATCGTGAGCCGGTACACGCCCACCACCGGGCGCTCCTTGCCGGCGGCGCGGGCCTTGTCCACGAGCTGCAGGATCTCGTCGGCCACGAAATCCTTGCGCGTGGTGTTCGACTCGACGATCGCCTCGATCAGGTTCTGCGGGACCTTGTCGTAGTTGGCGAGCAGCTGCTTCGTATCCTTCGGCAGGCAGTAGCCGCCGTAGCCGAAGCTCGGGTTGTTATAGTCGTCGCGGATGCGCGGGTCGTAGCAGACGCCCTTGATGATTTCGCGCGTGTCCAGGCCGCGGCTCTCCGCATACGTGTCCAGCTCGTTGAAGTAGGCGACGCGCAGCGCGAGATACGTGTTCGCGAACAGTTTGATCGCCTCCGCCTCCGTGGTGCCGACCACGAGCTCCGGGATGCCGGTCGTGCCGTCCGGGTTCGTGCGCTCCCGCTCGGCCGGGTCGGCACCGGCGGCGAGCAGCGCCACGAACGTGTGCGCCGCCTCGACCGCCTCCGGGTCGTCCTGCGGAGCGCCGGCCACGATGCGGCTCGGATGCAGGTTGTCGTACAGCGCGTGGCCTTCGCGCAGGAACTCGGGGGAGAACAGGATGCGGTTGTCCGCGAAGCGCTCGCGGATCTGCTGCGTGTAGCCGACCGGAATCGTGGACTTGATGACGATCCACGCGGTCTTGTCGTAGGTGCGGATCGCCTTGATCGCCGCCTCCACGCTGGACGTGTCGAAATAGTTCTTCTGCGGGTCGTAGTTCGTGGGCGTAGCGACGATCGCGTAATCCGCGCCCGTATACGCCTGCTCCGGGTCGAGCGTCGCCTGGAAGTCCAGCGGCCGTTCGCCGGACTTGTCGGCGTCGAGGAACGCGGTGATCTCCTTGTCCACGATCGGGCTCTTGCCGGCGTTGAGCAGTTCCACCTTCTCCGGCACGATGTCCAACGCGTGCACCTCGTTGTGCTGCGACAGCAGCAACGCCACCGACAGGCCCACATACCCGGTACCGGCAACCGCAATCTTCATATCCGCGCGCTTTCTATGAGGCTTCCGTGTTTCGCTGGGCACCAGCTTAGTCGAAAGCGCCCCTCCCTCCAACGGAGACGACGTACATGGCTCGTGCAGTGTATGGTTCAGGCGGCAACGTGCATGATTTATGGGCGAACCTGCATGGTTTCGGGTCGAACGTGTAGTTCTGGAGCGGCAACGTGCATGGTGTGGTGCTGAAGACCGCCGCTTCCGAGCGTTTCGACTCCTGAGAAAAGCCCGGAATTCCAACAAAATGCCTACCGCGCCCCGGCATGATTCGGCGTCTCTTCAGCCCCTACCCATACACGTTCGCTCGTAATCTCTACACGTTCGCCCGTAATTCCTACACGTTGGCCCTAGAACCATGCAGGTTCGCCCCCGAACCATACACATTGCCCGCCGAACCATACACATCCGTGGCATCGAGCGGCGTCGAGCAGCGTCGAACGTGCCCATTGAGGCATAACATCCGTCGCATCCGTTGGGCGCATCCGTCGGCGCATACGCCCGACGCGCCCCGCTCAGTGCCCCTGCAACCGGTATTTTTCCTCCGTGGCCTGCTTGTCCGGCAGCCACCAGCTTTCGTGGTTGCGGTACCACGCGATCGTCTCGTCGAGGCCCGCGGCGAAATCGGTGTGACGCGGCCGCCATCCGAGCTCTCGCGTGATCTTCGAGGCGTCGATCGCATAGCGTTTGTCGCCGCCCGGCCGGTCGTTCACATGGTCGAACGCGTCGGCGGGCAATCCCATGCGCGAAAGGATCATGCGCAGCACGTCGATGTTGCTCATCTCCCCGTCCGCGCCCACCAGGTACGTCTCGCCGATGCGTCCGCGCGTGAGAATCGCCCAGATCGCGCTGCAATGGTCCTCCACGCTGATCCAGTCGCGCACCGCCGCGCCCGTCCCGTACAGTTTCGGCCGGATGCCGGCGAGAATGTTCGTCACCTGCCGCGGGATGAATTTCTCCACATGCTGGTACGGCCCGTAGTTGTTGCTGCAGTTGCTGATCGTCGCCCGCACCCCGTACGTGCGGTGCCATGCGCGCACGAGATGGTCGCTCGCCGCCTTCGACGCCGAATACGGGCTGGACGGCTTGTACGGGCTCGTTTCGGTGAATTTGCGCGGTTCGTCGAGCGCGAGGTCGCCGTACACCTCGTCGGTGCTGATGTGGTGGATGCGCAGTCCGTGCCGTCGCGCCGCTTCGAGCAGCACGTACGTTCCGTCGATGTTGGTGCGCAGGAACGGCGTCGCGTCGAGAATCGAGTTGTCGTTGTGCGATTCGGCGGCGAAGTGGACGATCGCGTCGATCGGCGGCACCGTGCCGTCGGCGGCGTGCGTCGCGCCGTCGCGCTCCGCCGCCCCCGTCAGCAGCGATTCGACCAGTCCGGCGTCGCAGATGTCGCCGTGCACGAACGTGAGCCGGTCCGCGGGCACGCCGTCGAGGCTTTCGCGTTTGCCCGCGTAGGTGAGTTTGTCGAGCACGGTGATGCGCACGTCCGGCTGTTCGCGCGCCACCCAGTGCACGAAGTTCGCGCCGATGAACCCGGCTCCGCCCGTCACGAGGATGTGGCGGGGTGCGAACGTCGTCGCGGATGATCCCTGATTCCCGTAATCGCTCATGCCCATCATCGTATCGGCGCATATGCACGACGGATTTCGGCGGGGTGGATTCCCGTCACCGTTGCAAGGCGCTCAAATCCACGGTGAACGGCAGCGAAGCAGGTAGTTGTTCGGGGACGATGAACATGGTCATATACAGCGGAAGATAGGTGATTGGCCCATCCTGCTGCACGTTGCCCTTGCAGAGCACCCGGGCGTGGTCGATATGCCATTCCGTGACTGCCAGCACGTTGTTCCGTTGGCGCCTGTCGTACCGCCCTTTGCTGATGCGTGTAACGTTTTTCTTGGTCGTAGTGGTCAGTTTGTAACGTTTTTCTCTTGTCGGAGTAGTGGAATTGTAACGTTTTGCGGAACCCGATGGTGCGGGCTGAGTCGTGCCTGTGGGTCGTGCCGCGCGTGGCAGGCGCGAATGGACCGTGCGGAGTCGCTCAGTATGGCATGGCCGGTAGGATGGGATGCGACAAAACGCACATGGACGGTGAAAGGTTTGAAGCCATGGTGGATAATACGCTGGAGAACAAGTACCCGGATCTGGTGATCGTGGGCGCGGGCCTGTTCGGCCTGACGGTCGCGCAGCAGGCGGTGGAGCACACGGGCGCGCGCGTGCACATCATCGACGTGCGTGACCACATCGGCGGCAACGCGTACTCGTACTTCGACGAGGAGACGGGCGCGGAGATCCACAAGTACGGCGCCCACCTGTTCCACACCTCCAACAAGCGCGTGTGGGATTACGTGAACCGTTTCACCGAGTTCACCGACTACGTGCACCGCGTGTACGCGACGCATGACGGCGTCGTCTACCCGCTGCCGATCAACCTGGGCACGATCAACCAGTTCTTCGGCAAGGCGTACACGCCGGCCGAGGCCCGCGCGGTCATCGAGGAGCAGGCCGGCGAGCTGGCCGGCACCGATCCGCAGAACCTCAACGACAAGGGCATCCAGCTGATCGGCCGCCCGCTGTACGAGGCGTTCATCAAGAACTACACGGGCAAGCAGTGGCAGACCGATCCGAGCGAGCTGCCCGCCTCGATCATCAAGCGTCTGCCGGTGCGCTTCAACTACGACAACCGCTATTTCAAGGACACCTGGGAGGGCCTGCCGAAGGACGGCTACACGAAGTGGATGGAGCGCATGATCGACGACCCGCGCATCACCGTGGAGCTGGGCGTCGACTTCTTCGACGAGTCGCAGCCGTACAACAAGAAGGCGCTGCAGGCGGCTGGCGTGCCGGTCGTGTACACGGGCCCGATCGACCGTTACTTCGACTACGAGCTGGGTGATCTCAAGTGGCGCACCGTGGACTTCAAGGAGGTCCGCTACGACGAGGGCGACCACTTCGGTTGCCCGGTCATGAACTTCTCCGACGCGGACGTGCCGTACACCCGCGCCATCGAGTTCAAGAACTTCAACCCGGAGCGTCGCGAGCAGCAGAACCCGGACAAGACCGTGGTCTGGGAGGAGTACTCCCGCTTCGCCGAGCGCGGTGACGAGCCGTACTACCCGATCAACACGGACGCCGACAAGAAGCTGTACGCCGAGTATGAGGCGAAGGCCAAGGCCGAGCCGAAGACCGTGTTCGGCGGCCGTCTGGGCACGTACAAGTACTACGACATGCACAACGTGATCGACACCGCCCTCACAGCCTACGACGAGCAGGTCGCCCCCCTCCTCGCCGACCTCGCCAAGTAGTCCCGTCGCGACTGGCGGCTGGCCCCCTTTGCCGGCAATGTGCCATCAGAGGGGGCCATTGTTTTCAGCGCGTGGGTTGGTTGCGTGGACTGGTCGCGTGGGGGATGGTGAGTGGGGTGAACATCAAAGCGGAGTCCGTGATGTGGCGGAATCCGTAGCGTTCGTAGAATGCGGCGGCGTGGTCGGTGGCCGGTTCCATCACGAGCGCCCGTGCGCCGATGATGTCCGCGGCGCCCAGAGCGCGGAGTACGGCGTCCCTGAGCAGTTGGCTGCCGACGTGCATGGTCTGGAAGCGTATGTCCACGCCGAGCATGCCCAGCAGGATGACGGGAATCGGGTCGGGCGTGTTGCGTCGCAGCCATCCCGGCGCGTCCGCATGTTCCATGCTGAACGCGCTCAGCGTGTAGAAGCCGGCCAAGGTGCCGGTTGCGGGTGCGTCGGTTGCGAACGTTCCGTAGGCGACGGCCGTTCCCTGCTTGCGGGCGGTGCCGAGGTGTCGTTCCAGCCAGTCGTCGACCACGGGTAGCCCGCAATGGAAATCGTCGATTGCGTCGTCCGGGGTGAGTTTGCGGGGTGCGCTGAACGTGGTCACTTCCAGATCGGCTCGCTTTCCAGCAGGCTGACGAGTGCGGGCGACATGGGTGCGTCGAGCGCGGACGCGAATTCCTCCCATGATTCGTGATTCAGCCGCATGACGTGCGCCTCGCGGATATCCCGGTCCGCGGCGGACAGAAGATTGGACAACGCCCATTGCGATGTGCTCAATCCCTTGGATGCGGCGGCCTCGTCCAACCGGGCGCGCTGCTCCTGACTCAGTCGCATCTCGAAGCGGCTGTCCTTGCCTTGCGTTGTTGTAGTCATACCACCAGTGTACGGCGCATGTACGGACACGCGCATTACAGATGGAGGTTTCTTGTCTCCCTTGTTGCCCCCTGGTGCAGTTTGGCGCTTCCATCGCGTCGAGGGGCGAGTGAGGGCGGTGCGATGTTGTGTCGAGAGGCGGGGCATAGACCGGCGGGTATTGATTCCCGGCCTCCTCTCGGTGGAGGGGGCGAATCTTATCTTATCTGTGTTCGATAAGATTCGATGCGATTCGATAAGATAAGATCGCCATCGAGACCGGCTGGCAAAGTTGCCAAAGGTGAATCTCTCAAATCTTTCTCGCACTGGATTATCTCAGTAAGGCGAAATTCTGCATATTTATTGCATAATGGGCCCTAACTTGACATTCGTGTGTGCAGAAGGGGAAGTAACTGCAACGGCATGCATCGTGAGTGAACTTTGCTTTTCCTTGCTTCGCTATTTTTAGTATACTAAAAATAAGGAGGTGGTGCGGTCGTGGATTATATTGTACGTGAGAAGCTGATGTCTGCGCTGGAGAGTCACCGGAATACGCCTGAAGTCAAGGTGCTCACCGGGGTTCGTCGCTGTGGCAAGAGCACGCTGCTGAATCGGTATGCGCAATCATTGCTGGATCAGGGGCTGCTGGAGCGCAACATCTACCATCGTCGCTTCGACTCCTTCGATACGCCCATCGGGTACTCCGCCACGGACCTGTACGACGATCTCCGCCGTGCGTTCGATGCCGCCGGGCCAGGCCCGTTCGTCGTGCTGCTTGACGAGATCCAGGACGTGCCTGGTTGGGAGCAGGTTGTGCGGCGGCTGCACACGCGCGCCGACACGGACGTCTATATCACGGGATCGAACGCGAGACTGCTGTCTGGCGAACTTGCCACATACCTGACCGGGCGATACGTCGAAATCCCCGTGTATCCGCTGTCCTACGACGAATACGCGACGCATATGGCGAAACGGCGGCCCGGCGCGAGCGAGGACCGGCTGTTCGCCGACTACATGATGTTCGGCGGCATACCAGGCCTCTACGCGACCGGCGCCGTCGAACCGGACCGGGCACGGGCGGGCGAGGTGCTCGACGCCGTCTACGAGTCCGTGGTGGTCAAGGACGTGGCACGACGTTACGGCATCCGTGATCTCGCGACGTTGGAGAAGCTGAGCCGGTACCTGTTCGCGACATCCGGCAACCTGTTCTCCACCAACAATGTGGTGAACGCGCTCAACAGCGCCGGACTCAAGGTGACATATGCCACCATCGACAACCAGATCGACGCGTTGGAGAAGGCGTTCATCGTGTACGGGTGCGAGCAGTCGCGCATCCGCGGACGGCAGCTGCTGCGACCACAATGCAAGTACTATCCCGTCGACAACGGGTTCCGCAACCTCGCCAACGGTTTCAATGGGGCGGATCGCGGCGCGCAGCTCGAAGGCATCGTCTACATGGAGTTGCGCAGACGTGGCTGGAACGTGTCCGTCGGGGTGCTGCCGGGCGGCGAGATCGACTTCGTGGCGCGGCATGGCGCGGATCGGCAGTACATCCAGGTCACGTTGAACATGACGGAGGAGCAGACGCGTGAACGCGAGTTGGCGCCGTTGCGCAAGCTCGACGACGCATTTCCGCGGATCGTGCTTACCCTCGACCGGTTCAGCGAAGGCGTCACCGAAGAGGGAATCCGCATTCTCAATGCGATGGACTGGTTGCGCGGGTGAGTTGGTTGCTGGTTGCGTGGGCTGGTTGCTGGTTGCGTGTTGGCCCTCGATGAAGATGTGACGTGATTTCGCGTCGAGGGACGAGTTTTGTTGTCCCTCGACGGGATTGTGGGTGTGGAGTGCGTCGAGGGGCGAGTTTCGCGGTCGGGGAGTGTGGTGGTTGTTTTGGGAATCGTTGGAAAATAAGGGTTTTGATGATTTGTGATGATTGGGGTGATGGGGGATTGCTGCCCTTCGGTGAGGATACGGACTGATTCCGCATCGAGGGGCGAGTTTTCTTGCCCTTCGATGTGAGCAGGGGCTGTTGTTCCGTCGAGGGGCGAGGAAGGGTTGTATTTGGCCCCCTCTGACGAGGGGGCTCCCGGCGAAGCCGGGTGGGGGAGAGACCGCGGCCGTAGGCCGCATAAACACGGAATCGGCCTTCGGCCGATGCGATTTTCCCGCGGCCAAAGGCCGCTCTTCTACTCTCCCCCAGTCCGCTTCGCGGACAGCCCCCTCGACAGAGGGGGCCTACCCCCTCAGTCCGGCTTTGCCGGACAGCTCCTTCGCAATTATTGACGGCCTTCGGCCGACATTATGTCTGCTCGCTGTCGCTCGCCTTCGCCTACGAACGCCGCCGGCGTTCGCTTTACGGCTCAGCCTTCAGGGGGCGCAAAGATCCAGGGGGAGCAAAGGGGACTGTATGCGCCGTAGGCGCTGTATTGTCTCGGGGCATAGTTGACGCATGTCTTGGGGCATGGTTGACGGGGTCTCCTGGGGCATGGTTTACATGTGTGTTGGGGCATCGTTGGCACCGGGTACGG
>NZ_JBKEVG010000019.1:0-34846 GCF_056356955.1 Bifidobacterium sp. LH_419 | reverse complement strand
ATTTCAATCCACGCCCCTCGCGAGAGGGGCGACCTCCAAGGGGGTGTCGTCCGGCCGCTTCTCATTCATTTCAATCCACGCCCCTCGCGAGAGGGGCGACGACAAGCTCACCGTCACGAAGACCGCCGCCGACATATTTCAATCCACGCCCCTCGCGAGAGGGGCGACGGTCAACGCGAAGCACGCCATCCATCCTTCGAGATTTCAATCCACGCCCCTCGCGAGAGGGGCGACGTCTACGAGCTCGACGACATCATCGATCTCGAGGAATTTCAATCCACGCCCCTCGCGAGAGGGGCGACCCGCGACCGACCCCATCATCAACAACCCAATCCATTTCAATCCACGCCCCTCGCGAGAGGGGCGACCTGATCCGCAACGAGACCCAGAACTGGAACTCCACATTTCAATCCACGCCCCTCGCGAGAGGGGCGACAAACGCCACGCCGAACGCATGGCATCCGACCCCATTTCAATCCACGCCCCTCGCGAGAGGGGCGACGACGGATACAACAACAGTATGCAAATTTTGGATATTTCAATCCACGCCCCTCGCGAGAGGGGCGACATAAGCGTCGTCAACAGGAAAGGACCACGACGATATTTCAATCCACGCCCCTCGCGAGAGGGGCGACAGGCCAATCCGGTCATCCGTCCGGCGCGGCTCGTATTTCAATCCACGCCCCTCGCGAGAGGGGCGACCGCCGCGCACACCGTGGACCTGCGCGGCCTCAAATTTCAATCCACGCCCCTCGCGAGAGGGGCGACTGGTGACACGAGACAGCATCGAACGCTTCCAAAAGATTTCAATCCACGCCCCTCGCGAGAGGGGCGACGCTCCTTCTTGAGATTGGTGAGCACGCCGATCAGATTTCAATCCACGCCCCTCGCGAGAGGGGCGACCCAGCCGCATGAGCTGGCGCAGCTCTGCGAACGAATTTCAATCCACGCCCCTCGCGAGAGGGGCGACCCTTCGGTCTTGGCCTGCTTCTGCGCGGCGTTCATATTTCAATCCACGCCCCTCGCGAGAGGGGCGACACGCGTATTGCATCATCTTGCCGGCCTGGTCCTTATTTCAATCCACGCCCCTCGCGAGAGGGGCGACCACGCAGACCATGACCGCCCGTCTCAAGGACGCGATTTCAATCCACGCCCCTCGCGAGAGGGGCGACGTTGTGGGTGGCGACCTCCTCCTTGCCGGCGAAATTTCAATCCACGCCCCTCGCGAGAGGGGCGACTTCGCCGCCATACGCCATCACCCCTCGCCGTCGATTTCAATCCACGCCCCTCGCGAGAGGGGCGACGTGACCTTGAACACGCGCTCCGTCTCCTGCCTATTTCAATCCACGCCCCTCGCGAGAGGGGCGACCGGACGCCGCCGCCCAATCGGTCGGCCTGAGCAAATTTCAATCCACGCCCCTCGCGAGAGGGGCGACACGGACGCGCATGACGCATCCTACGGCTATTTCATTTCAATCCACGCCCCTCGCGAGAGGGGCGACTGGCCGTCAAAGTGAGTTCTTTGACACGCAAGTTATTTCAATCCACGCCCCTCGCGAGAGGGGCGACCGCCGAACGCGTACGCGTCGTCACCGACGACGATGATTTCAATCCACGCCCCTCGCGAGAGGGGCGACGACGGTTGATGGCCCGCTGCCACGGGTCAAGAGTATTTCAATCCACGCCCCTCGCGAGAGGGGCGACCAAAGCTCGCGCACGCCGCACGACGGGCGACGTATTTCAATCCACGCCCCTCGCGAGAGGGGCGACTTCAGCCGCATGAGCTGGCGCAGCTCATCGAACGTATTTCAATCCACGCCCCTCGCGAGAGGGGCGACTCCTCGAGGTCGTCTACGAGGGCTCGCCGTGGGTATTTCAATCCACGCCCCTCGCGAGAGGGGCGACCGCGAACGCATATCAAGACGCGCATATCTATAACATTTCAATCCACGCCCCTCGCGAGAGGGGCGACTGCGGAATTGGACAACATATTCCACGATGTGGAACTTGCGCCTAAATCCACGCTCTAGCATAACGCACACACCGCCAACCCGATTCCACAAAGCCCAGACCAGGAAGGCAACATTCAAAACTACATACAAAATGTCCACTATTCAGTTATCAAGCAGCACAGAGAACACGATTGTCCCCTCAAGAACCTCTTTTCGATGGTGCGAAAGGTCGCCCTTGCAATGAGAGCTCGTCTTTCGCACCATCGCCACAGGCGAGCGATACAAGGCACGCTCACCCTCATCAATGACAGCATCGCCAACAGACGCTTAGAGCATCATTACCTCATCAACCGGCACATGACGCCGTCTACCGCAATATTCAATTTTCCCAAAATAATTTGAACCAAGATTATAATAACGCAAGCTATCAAATTCTTCGTCAATAATTTGCGCTAAATCATGCTTAAGTATCAGATAGTCGGAAGGAGACACCGAACACTCAAAGACACTATTCTGCACTCGTTGCCCATATTTCATACATGTTTTCGCCACATTTCGCAGTCGCCGTCTGCCTTCTGACGTTTCCGTATTGACATCATATGCAATAATAACCATCATCTCACGTCACACCCTGGTTCCAAAACCACTATATTCCACTATTCTCACATAACCATATATTCATTTCCACATGAACGGCGGATAGGCATCCAAATCACCACGAACAGCTCGAGCCAGCAACAAAGACTGAACATACGGCACCAATCCCCATTCTATTTTCTCACCAAGAAATGGATGAGTGATCACCTCCTGCTTTCTCTTCTGCCATGCTGCAAGCACGGTTTTTCGACCGTTATCAGAAAGAAAGACTCCACCGTTCTCGCGTATTACAAATTGTGAAGACTTGATTGCTCCGGTATTGACCAACGTCAATGAGAATCGATCAGCTACGGCAGGGCGAAACTCCTCGACCAAATCCAAAGCCAGAGATGCTCTTCCCGGCCTATCAACATGCAGGAAGCCCACATAAGGATCGAGACCAACCCCTTGCAATGCCGCAAGGCAATCGCTTGTCAACAAGGAGTACACAAACGACAACAGCGCGTTCATTCTATCCAAGGGAGGCCTGCGGCTTCGTTCTTGGAAGAAGAAATCATCTTTGTCACGAAGAATCAAATCATCAAAAGCATAGAAGTAGTCTTTGGCGGCTAACCCTTCTATGCCACGTAGCTCCTCGATGGACGTACAGTCATGAACATTCAACAACGCTTGACGCAACCGTTCACTTTGCGCAGCTATACGCTCACCGTTGACACGCAATGCATGATCGCGTTTGGTGCGTTCGAGAACCCAACGACAATTGTATATTTTCCCAATGATGAATGATCGAGCATAGGACAAGGACATGCTCCCATCATCCGCGAAGCGGAACTGTTCCCGCCGAAGGAGAACATTGCGACTCTTTTCGCCAAGAACGGAGCAATAGTATCGTCCTCTTGGCGAAAAGAATGAAAGCCCCACACCGAATTCGGCGCACTTGCCCATCAGCGCCGGCGAAGCCCCTTTATAGGAGAAGCTCATGATGCCATCCAAGGATCTAAGGGGGATTTCACCAAGTGTAGAATCCTCTCGCTGCACGACGACATTATCGTTCTTTAAGGACAGATAGGCATCTTCACTGGTGACATATAATGCGTTAAGCAATCGTCTCATTTTCAGCACTCCCCTTCTTGCTTTCCACCAGTAACGTATCTTCGATGAATTGTCTGGCGGATTGCGTTTTGACCAACTTAGGCAGGCAGATGTCACGCAACGAGCACGCACGGCAAGACTTCGATGGTCTGACCTTTGGCGTGTGCCCTCGATTGAGTAAATCGTGCATCTCATGAGTCATTGCAACGATTCGCTCTCTCAACGACGCATCAAAGCAAACCCGCTCCCGATGCTTCGTCTGCTGATAGAACAGCGCGCCTTCGGGAATCGAACATGCCAGCATTTCTTCCAAGCACATGGCTTCGGCGCATAGCTGAAGCCGATCGGCATCCTGCTGTTTGGGTCTGCCGCGCTTGTATTCCACAGGGTAAGGCAACCAAGTATCATCTCTTCCATGTAGAGGCACTCCCTCAGGGGATTTGCGGAATTCGACTACATCGCAGGCACCTGTGATGCCCATTCTCCGCGAGAACACGCGTAGGTCTCGCATGACAAGCAGATCACCACGGGTTTCCGACTCGCCGTAGTCATGTGCACGCTCATGTTCCAATGATCCGGCAGTGGTCAGATAGTTATCTTGCCATTGCTGCTCAATATGAATCAGCGCCCATTGCCGTCTGCAGAATGCGAAGTGCTGGAGGCCGGAAAGAGCCAGCCAATCGTCATCAGGATAATCCACCAGCTCTTTCATGTCAGCCTCCTTGCACAATACCCAATTCAGACCTCTAACAGCTATCTAGGGAGCAAATGCACTAATTCCTTTTCTCAACTGGGAATATGTCATAATGCAGTCCTGGAATCTCATCATCATGAACTTGAACAATATGATCGGAATCAGCATCGGCATCGACCATTACGGCACGATGGACCTTGGCCGTCGAGAACTGGCCACCCTTGTTGTCGTGCTTGAACCACACAACTTTGAGCACCTCCATCGAGCCAGCCGGGCGTGCGGAGCTCTCGTCGTTTTCGAAAAGGGTAATCAGAGCCTCCCTGACCTTCTCCGCATCCTCGTCGGAGAACCCGGTCCTCTCCGCGAGCTGGGGACTGATACTGCCACGTGTCACATATACCGCGCGACCTGAGACGCGATATTTCATACCCATGGTGTCAGACGACTTTACATCGTTCTCCGTGGTCTCACTGTTCACGGACTTGGTGATCTGGATATCGTCAATCGAAATCTCTCCCAGCGAGAAAGCAGGCTGAATGGACACCGGCCCACGAACGCCCAAGGATACGGAGTCGACGCCGCTGTCCTTGCCGTTCTTCTGGGTCTTCTTATAGGCGAACACCTGGCCGAAAGCACGAACATCGATCCACCGTTCGCAGGCCTTCCAAGCGACTACACCTCTCTGATTCTGCTCGTCCTTATCCAACGTCTTCAGAAACAACTGCATACGCTCGGACAACGAGCGCGCCCCGTCATCGGCACGATCGGCAGACTGCACGAAGATGCGTTCCCCGGCATCCTGCAGGCGATTACGAATCTTACGCTTCAATGCGACATCGGACACCTCGCCGCGGCCATCGGAAGTCATACGGGGACGGTTGCCCGACAGGGGGTCGCCATTCGGATTGGCGTTCTCCACAGAAAACACCACCACGAAATCAATCCTATTCTGCAAAGTGGTCATGGGTCATTCTCCTTCATTGGTTTCAGTTGTCTGAGACTTGTTTCCCTTATTGCGCGCCTGATCCATCAGATATTTACGCTCATGGGAGTAGCCGAGCAGGAACAACGCCGACAGAGCATGATTGTCTTCGAAGTCTCCTGGTTTGAATGTGTTAATCACACAGTCGATATCATCCTGGAAGCTTTTCGCGACCGACGGGGACTGCGTGTATGTATTTTTCAGGTAGGGCTGAAGCTGATTCCACAGATTACCCCAAGTAACGAACGGTTTAGCCGAAAAACTGTTCATCAGCCGTATCGCGTTCGTCGGCCTGCTCGATGCACCGTTTCGCTTCTGCTGGTTTTTCAACACCCTATACTCGAAACTGTCTGCAAGCGCTAAAAGTCGGCCGTATAAGTAGTCCCTATCCCTACGGTTAACGTCCAATTCCAGTAAAGCCATCGTATTCCTTTCCGTTCCAGGGAGACGTCGCCGCTCCTGTTCGATGAAATGTTTTTTCCACATGCTGCATGCGACTTCTAAATCACGCCGCCATGTCGTCTCGTTTTTGCGATAATTCTTGCTAACCGTGTAGCTTTGCGGACGGACGACCCGGCGGAATGCGGCATGCAGCAACGACTGCGGCAAACAGTTGTTGCCAAACATGCACTCAACAAGCTGTTTCTTGATTTTCTTGGCGAATTTGGTATACCCAACCCCACTGCGATCGTCACTGTCATACACGCAGTTGATGATGTCTCTGAATGACGGAGCCCCAATGTAACCAATCAGCTTGGGTTCCGAGTTCGGAGCTTCCTTTCCTTCTCTTGTCTTCGGATGGCCACTGTCGGTTGACGATTCAAACCGAGTGAGGTTCCACGCGGAATCCTCATGCCATCGAATCACGTTTTCGATGTATTCATCTTCGGCCAATTCCCGGTAGAACGTGACGCTCAGTCTTCCAGGGGTTGCGGCATCGAAAATTGCCACGACTATACGACGACCGTGTTCCTTAATCGCATCGAGAGCAGATTTCCCACCGTATTCCCTCAGCAATTTGCCCAAATAGTCGGCGTAATTGGCATCCACCTGAGAACGAGCGGCGCTGAGTTTCTCCCCATCGGTCAGGCTATCGCTTTCCTCTGCATCATCGAGGTAGTAGAAGTCAGACAGTCCCTCATAGACGTCGTATGAATTGCCTGAGTAATCGACGATATGCTCGGTCGGCTGTTTGTCGACCGCCCATACCACGATGTCCTGCGTATCGGTGAGAGTGCCGTTGTTGTTCACCAACCACCGCAATGTCGAGTGCACTTTCTGCGAGGTCAGTGTATCGATGCTCAGGGCTTCACCACGATCGATGTATCGTCCGCGGAAAGTGAAGTTAGTCTTGTCGTTCGCGGAGATGAGCTTGGCATTCCCGTTGACGCTGACGATGTTCTTCGGGAAATTGGCGGAAGGCTTGCGTAGCTCGCCGCCCAGCATGTCGGTTCCGAGGCGTTTTCCCTGATGTTCCTGATACCGTATCCACAGGGAACGAATCGCGGGATCCTGCCACGTCTCCGGGCTGTGGTCTCCTGACCATACCACAAACCGGACGCCGAGTTTACCGTCCTTGGTTTCCTGGATTGTCACTCCCTTGGCACGGGCATCATCGATGACGCTATGATATTCAAGATACCGGTAGACGGCATTCAACTTGATATTGCCATCTTTCCATTCGGCAAGCTGTTCCATATACTGCCGATACTTGGCTGTATCGTATTTGCTGTCGATGTACTGCAACTGATCACACAACGGATGCGGTTTGGGATTCCGCCCTGATCGGCCAGCTGATTGTTCCGTGCAGGGGATGATGATATCAAAAGCCTTGCGGTCTTTTTCGATATTCACCAGACTGCCGTCCTGATCGATGGTGACGCATAGCTGCGTCTTCATCGTGGTGTGATACACCGGTAACAACGTCTTTCTCGTATCCAGGGTCCCATCAGGATTGACGGGGGCGATTCCTGCAACATCCTGTACCGCATCATAGGTCTGCAGCAGACTTGACCAAAGACTCATCGCTCACTCCTCCGCCAGACTGATATTCTCACCGATTACGAAGCTCTTGACCGACTGTCGTTCACGGATCGTTCGGTAATCAAGCTTGTCGGAATCCGGTCGCTCGAACTCGATGATGCCGTTGCGCATAATTGGGTGCCAGAAACGGACCATGAAATCATGGTTCGGATTCTCGTCGGGGTATGTGAAACCATGCGCCATGTAGCCCATGTCCCATTCGCTATACTCATCATAGAAACCAGCCCCCGACCCGAAGCCGCATGGTTCGACATACGCCTGGCATTCCCGTGCGCCAAGAAAGACGTCGCGGCGCCCCCCACGATCCACAGCGCGTTTGGCGATATTATGATGCTTGTTTTCATCTCTATCAGGTATGAGATCACGACGCTGCTCATTCCATTCGAAATGGGCAAGCACCTGGTATCGAACATCCTTGAGATAGGTATAGTACGACAGTTCATTGCCGCCGTTCATCTTGATTGGCCGGACGCCTTTTCCCTCGGTCTGTATCTTGTTCATCACACGCACCGCATCAATGACCCACACCAGCGTGGGTTTCCAATAAATGCTTTCCGTAATGCCTTTCAACGCTTGATAAGTGGGCACCTGATATGAGATCTTTTCGCCACCAATCCGCGTCGCAGCATCCGAGAAGAGCGCATAGTCCCCATATACTTCATACTCAATCGAGTTTCGTTGTTTCCGCATAATCACCTGCTTACATAGAAAGAAAAGGCATATCCGCATTGAGCACGACACCATAATCCGTGCTGTAGTTCTCCTTATTCAGCACCCTAACGCCGAATTCCTTGTTGGCAATGCCAATACACCCACTTTCATCCAACGTTTTGAATTCGTTGCCAAACAATGATACAGAATAATCCTGCAGCTGTCGTAGTATCTTAATCTGTGTGGTCAGATCCTCCTCACCCAGTCGATCGATCAGCTCCTTCGCCTTCCCATACTGTACCACCACATCCGTGGTCTCCTTGGCAATGACATGGAAGTCGTCACTCACCGTCTTGAACGCCTGGGCGAATATATGCGAATACTTATGTCTCTTCCGATCCTCATACTCTTTCCGTCGATTCCGATTGGTCGACAGCAAATCATAGGCGGTCTCACCAGTACCCAACTTGTAGTCCATCGTCTCACTCTTCTGCTGATCCAAATAGAACCGATAGTATTCGGCAATCATCGCTTCGGACATCAAATCGGCATCAGGATGCTCATGAATGAGTTGCTGGGTGATGGCTTTGCCGAGTTTGATGTCCTGCAATCGGTCAAGCCCCCGTTCATCCGCGATTGGATATACATAGACGTTCTTCGGCTCTTTCGATTCACCGTTGCGATTGCAACGCCCCGCAGCCTGAAGAATGCTATCGAGACCAGCCATCGCACGAACCACGCAAGCGAATGACACATCCACACCGGCCTCGATCAGCTGGGTGCTCAGGCAGATGACAGGACGATTCTTTTTAAGCGATATCCGAAGTTCCTGTAATCGATCCTTCCGATGCCGTCCACACATGGATGTGCTTAGATGCACTATGGTGAATCGCTTGTTCTCGTCAAGCGTTTCATTCAAATCGCTGATTGTATCATACAGTTTCCTAGCTTCGGACCGTAGATTGACAATCGCCAGGCAGTTACCGTTCTCTTGGGCTTTATCGAAAATAATCGAGGCCAGTTCATCAATCGTCACCGTCTCCGATGATGCGATGATATTGGTACGCCGAAGTTGTTTCTCATAGTCGTTTGACCGTCCGATCAAATCAGGACCATCAGAGAGCAGTAGATTCCCACGCTCGGTATGTTCCAGCAACGGTTGCGTGGCCGAGCATAGCAGTATCGTGGAGTCCAGAATACCGGACAGGAAACTTACTATCTCGTTGAACAAATTGATTGTCTTGGTGGGAAGCGCCTGTATCTCGTCGAAGATGATGACGCTGTCCGCCATGTTGTGGAACTTGCGCAACTTCGATGCACGCGCAGACATCACGGTTTCCAAGAACTGCACCATCGTCGTCACGATGATCGGATTATCCCAACGTTCTGCGGCGAGTTTGCGCCGCTCCTCCTTCCGATCATCGTCTTTCATGACGCTTGAGTAGTGTTCCAGCAGCACGTCGCTATCATCATCCTTCAGGTCGAGGAATTTACGGAAGACCTCCACGGTCTGCGAGGTAATCGACAAGTACGGAATGACGTAGATGATATGTTTCTTGCCGGTTTTCGCCGCATGATGCAACGCAAACCGCAGTGATGCGAGGGTCTTGCCACCGCCGGTAGGCACTCCGAGCCGGTAGATGCCCGTCGTTCGCTCGCTGGCTTT
Organism: Bifidobacterium sp. LH_419; assembly: GCF_056356955.1. NCBI lineage: Bacteria > Bacillati > Actinomycetota > Actinomycetes > Bifidobacteriales > Bifidobacteriaceae > Bifidobacterium > Bifidobacterium sp. LH_419. The sequence continues at coordinate 25,169 of NZ_JBKEVG010000019.1, read as the reverse complement.
AAGGCAGTCCTCTGATATACGAGACCGAATCCGATTAATGGGCTTCGACGCGTCCAATCCTTCGAGATGGGTTTCCAGACGTCGGATCAGTTCCTCCCAATCCGGAGTGTTCGGTGCATAAGCTCGGTGCGACTCAAAATGCGCCGCATCCAGTCGATCGGCATCGACGAGCCTGGAATACAAATACTTCTCATACAGTCCCAGGTAAAAGTCCATGGAACTACATGCCTGCCTCCGCGAATGAAGCTTGGAGACGCAGTCCCTCATCACCTGTAACAGTCCCGCCGATTCAGCGGCACTCTGCGCAAAATTGTCCTGTGCGTCGAGTCTCAAGGAGGACTCATGGCCGAGCACCTCCTGATAATGGTAGCGTTCCTCTGCCTTATTCTCATCGGACATTTTGTCGAAGAACGGGCTGTCTCTTTCGGAGCTGATACAATCCGGCAGGCAACCATGATGGTTCGCTATAGCAAGTTCAAGCATCTCTTGGGTCATGGCTCCGGCAGGACCGTCAACCGGTTGGGCGTTGATGGTAAAGGCCCCCTGCCACGCATGAATCACTTCGCCACGTCGTCCGTCTCCATACAACAGGTAATTTTGAAATGCTTGGGTGGCTTTCCCTTCATCATGCAGCAGTCCCGCCGTACGAGCAGTCACGACACTTCGGGATTCGAAAGCCGCCGCCAATTCACCGGCATTATGCAGATGGTCGAACAATGTCTGTACATTGCCGTTATCATCCTTACGAGCCAATAGCTCACCCGTGGAGCCTATCCTGACGCCGTTGCCCTCCATTGATGACCTCCATCCGAAGTGACGAATAATCTACGTTGCTCATTCCAATGTAAGTTTACCCCCAGCGCACCGGTACATATACACCGGAAAAAACAAAAGAAAAATCCGGATGCCCTGTCTCCAAGACATCCGGATTTCTCAATATCGGCTTAATCAAGCCAATTCATCGGCGTGTCACGCGTGTCGCGCACGTCATGCACGCGCTGCAATCATCGCCGTAATCGCAAGCCTCACGCCTTCGCCACCTCAGCCGCGAGCTCCTCACCCGAGACCACGTCGAGCACGTCGGCCTTGGTCTCCGCGGCGATCAGGTCGCGGAACCGCTCGACCTTGGCGACGGCGTCCGCCGGCACGGTGAGCTTGAGCGCGATGTGGTCGGCCACGTCGAAGCCGGCGGACTTGCGGGCGTCCTGCACGACGCGGATCGCATCGCGCGCGTAGCCTTCGGCCTCCAGCTCGGGGGTGAGCGCGGTGTCGAGAATCACGAAGCCGCCGGTCGGCAGCGCGGCGGACACGGACACGGCCTCCTCGGCGGCGTCCTTCTCCTCCACGCGGTTGATCAGCTCGTACTCGCCATCCTGAAGCGCGATCTCGCCGGACGGCGTCTCGACGACCGGCGCACCGGTCGCGGCGTCGACGTGCCAATCACCGGACTTGGACGCCTTGATTGCGAACTGAACGTCCTTGCGCAGGCGCTTGCCGGCGACGCGCGCGTTGACGCGCAGCTCGTGCACGATCTTGAGGCCCTGCGAGGCGGCGTCCTCCAGCGTGCAGAACTCCACGTCCTTCACGTTGAGCTCGGACTTGAGCACTTCGGCGTAGGCGCGCACGGCGTCCACGTCCTCGGCGACCACGGTGAGCTTGGAGAGCGGCTGGCGCACGCGGATCTTCGCGGCCTTGCGCAGCGACAGGGTGCCGGAGACGACCTCGCGCACCTTCTCCATGGCCGCGACGAGCGCCGGATCGTCGACGAGCACGCGGCCCAGCTCGGTGTCCTCGCCGGTCTTCTCGTCCACGACGAACGGCCAGTCGGCCAGGTGCACGGACTCGCCGCCGGTCAGGCCGCGCCACACGGACTCGGCCTCCATCGGGGCGAGCGGCGCGAGCACGCGCATGAACGCCTCGAGCACCGTGTACAGCGTGTTGAACGCGTTCTCGTCCTTGGCGAGGAAGCGGTCACGGCTGTTGCGGATGTACCAGTTGGTGAGCACGTCGATGAAGTCGGATGCGGCGTCGCACGCGTCGGAGATCGCGAACTCGTTGAGCGACTTTTCGGCGGCGAGCACGAGACGGCGGGTGCGAGCCAGCAGGTAGCGGTCCAGCTGCGGCAGGGACGCGACCTCTTCAGGCTTCAGCTGGCGCGCGTCGTAGCCGGCGGCGTTCGCGTACAGGGTGAAGAAGTAGTAGGAGCTCCACACGGGCAGCATGACCTGGCGGACCGTGTCGCGGATGCCCTCGGCGGTGACGATCAGGTTGCCGCCGCGCAGAATCGGCGACGACATGAGGAACCAGCGCATCGCGTCGGAACCGTACTTGTCGAACACGCCGTTCACGTCCGGGTAGTTGCGCAGGTGCTTCGACATCTTCTGACCGTCGGAGCCGAGCACGATGCCGTGGCAGATCACGTTCTTGAACGCCGGACGGTCGAACAGGGCGGTCGCCATCACGTGCAGCAGGTAGAACCAGCCGCGCGTCTGGCCGATGTATTCGACGATGTAGTCGGCCGGGAAGTGCTGCTCGAACTTCTCCTTGTTCTCGAACGGGTAGTGGAACTGCGCGAACGACATGGAGCCGGATTCGAACCAGCAGTCGAGCACGTCGGAGATGCGGCGCATCGTGGACTTGCCGGTCGGGTCGTCCGGGTTCGGACGGGTCAGGTTGTCGATCCACGGACGGTGCATGTTGATGTTGCCGTCCTTGTCGCGCGGGTAGTCGCCGAAGTCGGCCTTCAGCTCCTCGAGCGAGCCGTACACGTCGACGCGCGGGTGCTTCGGGTCGTCGGACACCCACACCGGGATCGGGGAGCCCCAGAAGCGGTTGCGGGAGATCGACCAGTCGCGCGCGTTGGCGAGCCACTTGCCGAACTGGCCGTCCTTCACGTTGTCCGGAATCCAGTTGATCTGCTGGTTGAGTTCGAGCAGACGCGGCTTGATCTTCGTGACGGACACGAACCAGGAGCTTACCGGCTTGTAGATGAGCGGCGTGGCGCAGCGCCAGCAGTGCGGGTAGGAGTGCACGTAGCTCTTCTCCTGGAAGAGGATGGCGCGGCGCTCCTCGGGGATCTCGGCGAGCGGGCCGGACGCGTTGCGCAGGTCGCGCAGGATCGGCTTGTTCGCGTCGAACACGTAGAGACCCTCGTAGTCGGGGCACTGCGCGGTGAAGCGGCAGCCCTCGTCGAGCACGTCGGTGCTCTTGACGCCCTTCGCGTTGAGCGTGTTCATATCGTCCTCGCCGTAGGGGGCCTGATGGACGAGGCCGGTACCCTCGACGGTGTCGACGTAGTCGGCGGTGAAGATCGTGTAGCCGTTCGGACCGGGCACGTTGCCTTCGGTCTCGGCCTTCTCGCCGGCGAAGTACGGGAAGACCGGCCAGTAGCGGCGGCCCTCCAGCTCGGCGCCCTTGAGCTCGCGCACGATCTCGTAGTTCTCGCCGAGCTCCTTCTCGTAGTGCGGCAGCAGGGCCTTGCCGAAGTAGAACTTCTTGCCCGCGTACTTGCCTTCGTTAGGCTTGACCTCGACGTAGTCGATGTCGGCACCGACGACGATCGCGAAGTTGGTGGGGACGGTCCACGGGGTGGTGGTCCAGAACACGGCGTAGGCGTCCTCATCGCGCAGCTTGACGGCGACGGAGACGGTGGTGTCCTGACGGTCCTGGTACACGTCGGCGTCCATGCGCAGCTCGTGCGCGGACAGCGGCGTGCGGTCCTTCGGGCAGTACGGCAGCACGCGGTAGCCCTGGTAGGCGAGGCCCTTGTCGTACAGCTGCTTGAACGCCCACATCACCGACTCCATGTACGGGATGTTCAGCGTCTTGTAGCCGTGCTCGAAGTCCACCCAACGGGCCTGGCGGTGCACGTAGTCCTGCCATTCGTGCGTGTACTTGAGCACGGAGGCGCGGCAGGCGTCGTTGAACTTGTCGATGCCCATCTTCTCGATCTGGTCGACCGAGTCGATGCCGAGCTCCTTCTGCGCTTCGAGCTCGGCGGGCAGGCCGTGCGTGTCCCAGCCGAACACGCGGTTGACCTTGCGGCCCTTCATGGTCTGGTAGCGCGGGATCACGTCCTTCGCATAGCCGGTCAGCAGGTGGCCGTAGTGCGGCAGGCCGTTCGCGAACGGCGGGCCGTCGAAGAACACGAACTCGTTCTGGCTGTGGTCGCCGGAGGGGTTGCGTTCCACCGACTTCTGGAAGGTGTCGTCCTTGTCCCAGTAGTCGAGGACGGTCTCCTCCATGTGGGGGAAGCTGGGGTTCGGCGCGACGTGCGCGGTCTCGCCGCCCTCGTTCGCCTTGGGATATACGTTGTCGCTCACCGTGTGGCTCCTCGTAATGCGTCGTTGGTTCTTTACGAGGACGACTTTGGTCCCGGCGTTCCCACGCCGTCGCCTTGGCGACGTGCGTGCGTCCCGCCGGCACCGCCACCGCGGTACCACCTCGCTTGCCGCGCGTGGATTCGCGTCTCCAGGAGACGCCCGTCACGTCGCGACCGCTTGAGTTCGGCTGTGTCGGGCCGATCCCGTCGGTTCTAGTAAGCGCGAATCATGAATCCACGCCGTTCTTCCGAAGACTCCCCGCTGATGACGGATCGACGCCTTGACTTCGGTTGCACATCGTAGCACGCCGCATGCCCGGCGCAAGACGCGTCTCAGACGCCGCGTCCCGCGCCCGCATGCCATGCCGCATGCCGTGCCGTGTGAGGCATGCCGCCACACGTGCCGTGCCTCACGCGGCGGTTCGCGCCGCCTACCGCTCCCCCGCCGCGACGGCGCCGACGCGCGTCGTGAATGCGTCGAGGAAGCGGGAGACGTCCACGCCGACCGCGGCGTCGACGGTCTTCTCGGCCGTGTTGAGCCGGTCGTAGTCGCCGATGGTGCGTCCGCGCGTCGGCCCGTCCAGGTCGACTTTGAGGTTGATCGGCAGCGTGGTGACGAGCGTCGGGTCGAGCGCGACGGCCACGGCGAGCGGGTCGTGCAGCCCGCAGCCGCCCATGCCGGGCGCGCTGACCGCGTACGCGTCGATGTAGTAATCGGTCATGTCGGCGAGGAACCGTCCGGCCGGTGTGCCGGTCTCGCGCCAGACCTCGGTCTCGCGTTTCGTGAGCAGCGTCTGCATGGTCACGTCGAGCCCGATCATCGTCACGTGCGCGCCGGACCGGAAGATGCGGTCGGCGGCCTCCGGATCCTGCGCGATGTTCGCCTCCGTCCACGCGTTCACGTTGCCGGGGACGGTGAGCGCGCCGCCCATCATCACGATGCCGCCGATCATGCTTCCGATGCGCGGCTCGCGTTCGAGTACGGCGGCGATGGTGGTCATCGCGCCGGTCGGCACGAGCCACAGGTCCTTGCCGTAGGTTTCCGCCGCGTCGATGATGAAGTCGACGGACGGTTCCGTCGCGGCTTCACGCGTGGGATCCGGGATGTCGACTTCGCCGATGCCGTTGCGCCCGTGGATGAACGCGGAGCCGCGGCTCACGGTGAACGTGCCGTCGCCGCCGTTCGTCTCGTCGGCGGCGATCGGATGGCCGACGCCCCGGTGCACGGGGATGTCGGGGTGTCCGAACAGTTCGGTGACGGCGAGCGCGTTGCGCACGCCCTGCGCGACGGTCACGTTGCCGTAGGTGCCGGTGATGCCGATGAGTTCGGCGTCGGGGCTGCCAAGCGCGTAGGCGATGGCGAGCGTGTCGTCGATGCCCGTGTCGAGGTCGAGGATGAGTGTCTTCCGGTCGGTCATATGCGTTCCGCCTTCCTGCCGTGTGCCGGCTTCAGGCTATCACCTCCAATCGGCTTTCCCCGTCGGGGGTGACGCGGCTGACGCTGATGCGTTCGGCGATCTGGTCTTTGAGCCAGTCGACGTGGGAGATGATGCCCACGTCGCGGGTGCGGCTGATGCGGCGCAGCATGTCCATCACGTCGGCGAGGTAGTCCTGCGAGAGGGTGCCGAAGCCTTCGTCGACGAACAGCGTGTCCATGCTGATGCCGCCGTTCTCCGCCTGGATGATGTCGGCGAGCGCCAGCGCCAGCGCGAGGGAGACGAAGAACGTCTCGCCGCCGGAGAGGGTGCCGGGGTTGCGGGTCTGTTCGGTGCGCCGGTCGAATACGGTGATGTCGAGTCCGGTTTTCCTGTTGCCCGTGGCGATGGCGTCGTCGACGAGCCGCAGCTCGTAGATGCCGCCTTGGATGTCGCCCAATAGTTCGTTGGCGCGGTCGAGCACGTCGCGGAACCGTTCGGTGACGGCGTAGGTGATGAGCGTGAGCCGGTTGGCGGCGCCTGACGCGCTTTTGTCGCCGTTGGCGAGGGCGGCCATGCGCTCCAGCGGCGCGAACCGTGCGGTCCGCCGCGCCCACTGGCCGGCCGCCCGTTCCATTCGTTCCGCCTGCGTCCGCCAGTCCTGTCCGAGCGTGGTGAGCGCGCCGACGCGGCGACCGGTTTCGGCGGCGTGCCGTTCGGCTTCCTGCACGGCGGCGGCCAGCGCGTCCGTGTCGATGGCGGCGATCGCTTCGCCCAGTGGCGTCGGCTCGCCGGCCTCCGTGTATGCGGTGGCGGCGGATGCGATGACGCCCAGCTCGCGCATGCCGTCTTCGCCGATGCCGGCGAGGGCTTCTTTCAGCTCGTTGCGCGACCGTGCGAGATTGGCTGTGGCCGTGTGCAACGCGTCCTCGTGGCGGCGGATGCGCTGTTGGAGGTCGACGCGTTCCCGCTCGTCCAGTCCGGCGGCGGCCGCTTCGTCGATGGTGGTGAAGTGTGCGCTTCCCTTGAGCGCGTGGTCGCGTTTCGTCTGCGCTTCACCGGCGTTGCGTGCGGCGGCGTCCGCTTGGGCTTGGGCCTGCGTGTGCCGGCGTTCCAGTTCGTCTCGTTCGTCGATGGCACGTTTGAGCCGTGCCGCCTCCCGTTCCTGCGCTTTGGCTTCGTCCAGTCGTGCACGGGCGGCGGCCCGCTCTTCGGCGACGCTGGTCTTGGTGTGTCCTTCGGCGTGTTCGGCGGCGGTGTTCGCGGCGTTGCCCGTCTCGGTCTCCTTCGCTTCGGCTGCGGCGAGCGCGGTCCACGCTTGTTGCGCCGCCTGTGTGGCGGCGGCGATGGTCTTCCGGATATCGCGCAGCTCGTCGCGTCTTGCGCGCGCCATGTCCAGCGCGTCGACGGCGGTTTCGAGCTCGGTGATTCGTTTCTCGGCCTGTTCGACGTCGAGTCCCTCGCTGTGCTCGCGATGCGAGTCGAGGTCCCGTTCGGCTTCGCGCAGCGCGGTTCGCGCTTGTTCCGCCGCGGCTTGTTTGTCGGCGACGCGGCGTTTCAGTTCGGCGATCTCCTGGGCGTCGGCCGCGTCGTCGGGCATGACGGCGGGATGTGGATGATCGGTGCTGCCGCACACCGGGCAGGGTTCGCCGTCTTCGAGCGTTGCGGCGTATCGGGCGGCGCCCGCTCGTCTGATGGCGTCTTCGGCGCTTTGCAGGGTGCGTTCCGCGGCATGGTGCGCGGCTTCCGCCTCGTCCCGTCGCCGTTCGAGCGCGGGCGTTTCCTCCGTGAGCCGTTCGGCCTGCCGCGCGTGTCCGAGTATGCGTTTGGCCTGGTCGAGCTGCGCGTGGAGGCCTTGTTCGCCGCCCAACTGTTCGGCGATCTGCTGCAGTTCCCGCTCGACGTTTTCGGGATCCGGCAGTTCGTCCGATGCCTGCTGCGCCTGTTCGGCGACGGCGCGCGCCCGGTCGAGCTCCTGCTTCGCCTGCTCGTGTTGCGTTGCCGCCCGTTCGGCGGCGGCGACGAGCTGTTCATGCGTGTCGGCGCGTTCCAGATCGGCGCGGGCCGCTTCGGCGCCTGCGGCGGTCTGAAGCGCCTGTTCACGTCGGCGTTCCAGATTGTTCCGATCCGTCAGCTGGTCCAGCTGCCGTCGCAGCGTCGCGTTTTGCTCGGCGAGACGCTGCTGTTCGACCTGCAGTGCACCGGCTTCCCTGTCGAGGTCGAGAATGGGCTGCGCTTCGATGGCTCGCGCCAGATCATGGCGGGATCGTTCGATGGCGGAATCGTCCGCCTGCACATCGTGCAGCGCCTGGATGTCGCGCAGTTCACGCGCCGCCGCGTCCCGCAGCGTTTCGGCGTCCGTCTGTCGCGCCCGCGCGAGGTCGAGCGCCCGTCGGGCCTGCGTATCCCTCGTTTCGCCGTCGCGTACCAGCGCATCGCATTCGGCGTCGACGCCGAATGCGACATCACGGAGGCTGTGTCGGATCTCATCCGGCTCGCGCGCGGGATAGGCGAGTCTGCTGGCATCCTCACGGTCGAGTCCCCATCGCACATTGGACAGGATATCCAGCTTGTTCTCCGGCCCGCCGCCATCCTCCAGCTGGATGCCGTCCTTTTCCGTAGCGCCCTGTTGCTCGAGGATGCGCGCGGCTGTGGCCTTGGCCGTGGCGATGCCACCGACGAGACGAATCCCCTCTTTCTCCACGTCGGCCCTCATGCTTTTGCGGCGCTCCGCGAGCTCGGTCTGGATGTCCTCGTAGATGGTCGCGCCGAACAGGTCCTCGACGAGCTCGGTGCGCTTTTCCGGATTCAGGGACAGGAACATGGCGAACTGGCCTTGCGCGAGCATGATGGTACGCGAGAACTGTTCCCGATCCAACCCGATGATCCGCGTGATCTCCGGACGCACGTCACCGGCGCGCGAGGTGATCGCCTCGGCGTGACCGGCTTCCTCCGCGTAGGCGAAGTACCGTTCCGGATCATTGCCCGGAGCCTCGGCCAGAGCGGCGATGCCGCAATCGATTCTCATGAGCTTGCCGGTGGCGTTATGTGGGGTGAACCCGTCGCCGCGGGTTTTCGGCTGGTCGTATTTCGGGGTGCGTCGCACCTCGTAGTAATCATCGCCGGACCGGAAGATCAGATCGACGTAGGTTTCGGTCCGTTCGCCTGTGAGGAACCGGGAGCGGACGCGCTGCCCGTCGCCTCCGGCGTCCAACGTGTCCTTCTCGTTGCCGGAGATGTTGCCGTACAGGGCGAACGTGAGACAGTCGAGAATCGTGGTCTTACCGGCTCCGGTCTCCCCGTCGATGAGGAACATGCGCGAGCGGGTCAACGCGGCGAAGTCGATGGCGTATTCGCCCTTGTACGGGCCGAACCCGCGGAATTTCATGGCGATGAGCCTCATGTCAGTCCTCCTTCTCCACGCCGTCGATCATCGTTCCGCCGGCATCGCCCTCATCGGCGACGGCACCTTGCGTATGCTTCACGGAATCGTTGGATACGATTCCGTCCGCATGCTCGGCATGTTTGGCCCGGGCGGCCTCCAACGCGGCCTCCAGCACCTGATGCTCCTCCTCATTGGCCTTACGGCCAAGCTGATGTCGCACGAACTGTTCGAGCACATCCATTTCGGAGGATGCCGTTCGAAGGTCCACGGTTCGCCGCCCTGTCGTCGCACGGCTCCGGTCGTAGACGATGTTTTTCTCCAACGCGTGCTCGTACCGGTCGTCGATCTTCTGGTAGAGTCCCTGCGGGAATTCGCCGACGTGCACGGTGACGGATACCCAGTCGTCATGATGGGCGGCGGCGGAATCGCCCAGGATCTCGTCCACTGTGCCTTCCAGCCGCACGAACGCGGGCTCGTCGGATTCCACGTCCAATGTGCGGAGGTTTCCCACGTGTCCGTCGACGATGTCGAGCAGCACCACGCTCTTGCCGTTGCCTTTCACCGGAGGCACGCGGCTTTCGGAGAACGAGTAGGCGAGCAACGACCCGCTGTAGCGTGCCTGCGGCGTGCGGTCGAAACCGAACACGGATTCGTCGACGGGCAAGTCGGGCACATTCACCCGCTGCGGCCGGTGCAGATGACCGAGCGCCAGATAGTCGAGACCGCTATGGGAGAAGAGCCCAGCCGGCACACTGTCGACGCCGCCTACGGCGATGCCCCGCTCGGAGTCGCTGGGCGCGGCACCGGAAATGAACGCGTGCGCCATAAGCACGGCGGCCACATGCGGGTCGGCGGCGCGCCGGTCGGCGAGGTCACGTGTGACGAGCTCCATCGCCGCGCGCATCATGCCCTCATGCGAGCGCGGGATGCGATAGTCAACGCCCGCCTGCTCCAACAGTTGCTGGAGTCCGGAGCGCGCCGTGTCCGGGTCGAGGTACGGCAACGCGTACACGGCGAGCGAGTCGCCGCCGCGCGTGACCGTCACCGGTTCCGCGATGGTGTCGAGTCCGCAGCGCACGTGCACGTTCGGACGCATCAGACCGGCGCCGGTACCGAGACGGATCGCGGAATCATGGTTGCCGGGCGTGATGACGATCTCCAATGGTCGACCATCTATCTCGAGTCGTCCGAGCCGATCGAACATCGCATCGAACAGACGGATCGACTCGGCGGATGGCACGGACAGGTCGTAGACGTCGCCGGACACGCACAGCACGTCCACGTGCTCGCGCACGATCACGTCGATCAGCCATTCCAACGCCCTGCGCTGGTAGTCGAGCAGGTCCACGCCCTTGAACCTGCGCCCGATATGCCAGTCGGAGGTATGCAACACCCTCATGCCGGCTCCTTTCGTTCCGTCGACGGCCCATCTGCGGCACCGTCGTATCCATTGCCTTCATCCACCGTAACCGGACAATCCCCGCCCGATGCATATATACCGGTTTCGCGATGGCGCATCGCCATGCGCGTCATCACCATGTCGCATGTCAGACGCCTAGTCGTCGTTCATCTCGCTGAGGAACATGGCCTCCGCGGACACGAAGCTGAGTACTGCGGCACCGACGACGAACCACAGTCCCCAACCCATGATGATCTGGAGAATCGGAATCGCCGCAAGCACCATCATGCCCAACACCCGACGTACTTGGACAAATCCATCGACACGACGGTGCAACCGCGTCACGATCTGATACACCACATATTGGGCGGCAGAGAATGCGACCACGACCAGCACATCGAAAATCACGATGGCGACGTCCGCAATGAAGTCGGTGGTCATGTAGTTGAACACCTTAACGAACGTCTCGCCAGCAGGAGAGCTGAAGAACGCCGACAGCCCCACGACATTGACCAACAGCGCACCGATGACCACAGCGAATACGATCCTACCCAGCGTTTCAAGGAACCTCATTCCAATCATCTTCCTTCCCCGCCGGCGTTCCCGGCGGATTCTCCTCGCGGTGGACGATCCGCTCCGGAATCGTCCCGCCTTACACCATCCATAACCGGACAACCATCAAAAAAGCGCGACACACCGGAAATATCAACGCTTCAGAAGTCACCCACACACGTCCGTCACCTGCCGATGCGACCCCAGTCCTGCAGGGCGAAGCGGAACGGGATCTCGCCGTTGTTCACATAGTTGTCGATCTCCCATTCCTGCGGGCAACGCGCCATGACGTCCGCGAGATAGCCGATGTTGAGCGCGAAATGACGCGGGCAGTAGTAGAAGGTCTCCACGCGGGCCTCGCCCGGATCCTTGAGCAGCGACTTGATGTAGTATTCCGGCGTCTCCTGGCATCCGTAGACGCTTTTGCGTTCCGTGTCATACAGGTCGGCGAAGTCGTCGTCCTCGTCGGTGTAGCCGCCCGACTCGTAGACGCAGTGGGGGCGCCCGTCGCCGCCGTCCTCATCGTCTTCAATGGGCGGCAGGCCGGTATCGTCCCGCTTGAACTCCTCGAACACATCGTCCAGGTACAGCACGCCCGGCAGCAGCAGTCCGGGTTTCGTCGCCGTCGGTGCCATCGTCGCAGCCATCGTGGCCGTCGCGGCCATCATCGCCATCGTCATCGTCGTTCCTTTCATCGTTTCCTTCGTCGTTTCCGTCGCGGTCGTCGCCGTCGTCCGGTTCACGCGTTCCACCGGTCGTCGTCGCGCGTCACCTCGCGCAGCCGTTCGACCGCGGCGCGTCCCTTGTCGAACGCGGGAGTGTCGCGCAGAGCGACGAGCCGGCGCACCTCCTCGCTCCACGCGTCGATGTCGGCGCGCAGCTGCGCGTCCGAATAGCCGGTCTCGGATTCGTAGCGTTCGTGCCCATTGAGGCTGTGGTAGTCGTTCGTGGGATCGTGTTCCACGCCGGTGTCCGAGTCGATGGGGCGGATGCGGATCGTCATCGCGTTCTCCTCGCCCACGATGAGTTCGATGACGGTGCCGACGAACGCGGGAAGCACGACGCCGGTCGTGTTCTCAATGATCGCGAAGCTGCCGGCCAGCGATTTGTCCGGATTGCCGGTGAGCAGACCGTCGCGAATCGCGACACCCCGATCGAGCGCGTCCCACAGCTTGTCCACGTGCGTGGTGACGGGCGAGTCGGGCATGCCCGGCATCGCCTCCCGGAAGCTGATCTTCGCCAGCGGCGACGTGACGCCGTTGCGCAGACGGTATTTGAGGAAACGCATATTGAACTGCCCGCGCGCCGGCGTGCGGTCGTCCGTGACCATGCATCCGAGCGTGTCGATGATGGTGAACGGTTCGATCCATTTGCCGTGCCATGCGCCGTTCTCATCCTGCAACGGGAATCGAAAGTGGGCGACGTCAAACCTGAGGAGCGTCTCGCGGGTGCGGACCGTGAGCAGACGCTGCAGTCCGGGAGCGTTGTCCGGATAGCAGAGCTTGATGCGCGCCAGCTTGCGGTTCCTCCCGGTGGGAATCGGATGGAAGTGCTTGTTCTTCGACATGTCCAGCATGATGCCGTTCCTTTCCTGCGTCTCGGCGATTCGGACGTTCCGGACCGTTCGTGCGTTCCGCCTTCCCTAACCGGACATACGATGAAAACACGCGACACGCCTCATTCCCCGGCGTTTCGCGGCAGTGCGCGCGTTGTCCGGTTAAGAGGGGTGTCCGCCGGAAACGAAGACGACGGGCGACGGCCCGCATCGCCGACAGCGCGTCACGACGGCGGGATCCGTCACGGCACGCATGAGCATGACGCACACGACGAGGAAAGGAGACGCCGATGCTGGAGGACCCCATGCCACGGCGATCGGACCGACTGGAGGCGACACGTTTCCGCCCCGACGGCATGCCATGCATCCGGGCGGTAGACTGGGCGACAGTCATACCGATGCAAGGAGGCGGCATGTCCGGACAGAGGAAGGGAACGGACGACTGGGATAAAACGAAGACCCAGTATTATCGTGACGAGTTCATCGGCGAATACCGCTACGACAAGAACGGTCCCACACCATTCCGCAAGAAGAAGCGCGAGTTCGGCCCGTTGGCACTGTGCATGATCGAGAACCAGGTCGGAAAACTGCTCGAAAAGTACAGGCCGACGTTGCCCGAGGGCGCTCCGGACACGCCACGCGATTGCGCACACCAGTTCTACGCGGATTGTCTGGACAATCTGCTGGCGGCGATGGATGACCCCCGGACCGAAAACGACGCCAAGTTCGTGAGCTTCATCAAGACCAGCGCGGAGGGCTGGTTCAGAAAGATGTACGAGCACACCGATGAAGGCAAAGCCAAAGATGTGCTGCGTAAGCGGATGGGCCGAGATTCCCGGTTCACCAACGACTTCACCGCTCCCGAAGCGGGGCGTCTTGGCGGCGGCAAACCCACCGGCAAGGAAAGGATGAGGGGCGGCCGCGGAAACTGGGGACTGTCCTTCGAATACCTTGACTCGCACGGACTGGATGCGAACGAATACCACACCCCTTCCGCCGTTTCCGAAACCAAGTTGGAGACGGTGGCTCTCCGTTACCCCGTCTCCATCGACAGGAAGGCGTTGCAGGACGCAGACCGCAAACGCAATCCGAACTACGGTCTGCCCGGCCAGATGGAGAACATGCTGGAAGGAGTGTTCAATGAAGCGAAGGGCACGTTGCCGCTCGGCTCAGTATTCCAAATCGTCCGATACCGCATGGCCGTGCAGGAGCATATCACGGTGACCCATCCGACGGATGAGGACGGCAACCCGATCGACTTCGCAGTGGACGACACGTCCGCCGCGGACGCCGCGCTCGAAACGATCGAGGGCGGGGACGACAAGCAGTGGATGACCGATCTCGCCGAAACGCTTGAGATTCTCCCGCCAAAACGTAAAACCAAGTACCTTAACAAGCATCCGGAGATACTCGGCAAGTTGCTCAACAGCAAGAATCCGAATATCCGCAGGGCGTTGCTCGCCCTTGAAGGTCAACAACCCGAGCAGAAAGCCTGAACATCATGAACAACACACGATCCTTTACCGAGCTGCTCGGTATGTACGATCAGCTGAAAGACATCGAGCCCGAAATCACCATGCCCAGCGGCGACGATCTCGACTCCCCCGAACGCATCAAACACCAACTGGACGAAGGCGTGAAGCGGGGGCAGCTGTGGAGCGCCTATGCCAATGGAGATTCCCTGTACGTGCTCATCACGGCAGTGGATGACGATCCGCGTATGGCCACCGTCATCCCCTTGTCGAACGACTTGCGCAGCGAGACCGACGATTCGCTCGTCGTCGGCAACACGCCATTGGACATCGAAATGGTCGCATGGCCCGGCCTGAAGGCCCTCATTCCGGTGCGTCTACTCTATAAGCCGATGAAGGAACTGTCCGAAAGCGCCGTCAAGGCCATCGAAAACGACAACCTTCGTTTAGCGAAGAAGGCTGATGCGATTCGTCGTGGCCACGATAGCGGAGCGTACGATTCCCCGTTCGTCAAGGACCGCGATGACATCACCGTCATCCTGCTCAAATGGCACGCCATGTGCTTCGACCTGCCGAAGCTGCACGAGAAGGACGAGGAAGCCGAGGTCTCCACGACTCCCGGACGCGGCGAATACGCCAAGGCGCTGATCACCGTGCTTGGCCTGCCATTCGATCAGGTGGACGACGTGCTGGACGGCGCGACCCCGTTGACGGACGAGCAGCGTGCCAAGCTCGCCGACGCAGGCGTGCAGGCGCCGAATACGCCGAAGCGCACGTTCCACCTGCCTGCAGATCTTCTGGTCGAAGTGGAGCAGCCGGCTTGGCGCCGGGACGCGGACGAGTACGCACAGCGTCTGGACGGCGACGCACGTGTCAATCTGGCGCGGGACGCATTCACGCTCGCAGCACGTCCGGACGGCCACGGTCGCGAGGCATGGCGCGGTGCGCTGCATGACGCGTACCGCAATCGTCTCGCCGAAGACGACGCTCAGGACTGACCGCAGTCGGAAAGGCATGAACGAACGACATGGCTAAGCTGTCAAGGGAGTGGGTCGTCCGGCAGGTCGATCGGATGATCGCCATTGCGAACGAGAAGCATCCGGACACCTTCCTCAAGGACTGTCTCGGTGACCCGTACCATATACGCGATCATTGGGATGACGAAATTCTGATGGACATCGACAAGACCCACTCCCAGCGACGTCATGAGGATGTCAGCGACAACGATGACAGGGAGCAGGTCTCGGGATACTGCCTACCCCAGTACAAGACTGCCGACGGCAGGGCCTTCATCAAGGTGCGGGCGTGCGATTTCGCCCCGAGAACCTACTTCACGATCCTCCATGAGCTCGGGCATCATCTGCAGAACTCGGATATCGAGCTCTTCTGCGCTTTGCGTGACCTTGATGACAAGGCGGATCAGAAACGCGCCGAGGAGAAGGCATGCGACATGTTCGCCTCCAAGGCGTTGATTCCGGATTCGGTGATTCCGGAACTGCGCACCCACCGTTGGAACGCCTTGGCGGTGAGCCACCTGTACAAACGCGTCAAGGCGTCACGGCCCGCCGTGGCCCGACGGGTGGCCGGCCTGTTGCAGCCGGGCGCGTGGGTCACGTTCATCGACCAATACGGCCATCCCAAGCTACGCGCATTCTCGGACGGTCACACCGAATACGACGACATCGAGATCATGCCGGCGGAGCAGCTGGTGCTGGACGCGTTTGACGAGGTGCAACACGAACCATGGCGCAGACACCCCGGCGAGCACCATGACGAGATGACCATCTGTATCGCGAACCTCGACAAGCCGCGTATTCCGCGCACACGGCCCAAGCATTACACGCGAATCAGTGTCGCTCCATCGTACGCTTGCATGTTCGTCATGGGTGGTCACTGAGATCTGGCGGAGTACTGCATGATGGTCATTCTGTCACTCCGCTCATCCGAGTGGCGATGAAACGCCCCACGGTCGCACGATGGACATGATATTTCCGCGCGATGTCAGCTTTGGTGCAGCCGCGCCGAAGCATGGCGCGTATATCAGACTCCTTGCCGGACAACTTCACCGTCTGCGAGAGGCTGCCTTTCGGTCGTCCCAATGGTTTACCTTCGGCTTTGCGGCGAGCGAGCGCCTCCCGCGTCCGCTGGCTGATGAGGTCGCGTTCGATCTCGGCGGACAGGCCGAAAGCGAACGCCAGCACTTTGCTCTGGATGTCGTCGCCGAGACGATACCCATCCTTGATGGTCCAAACACGGCATCCACGGCTCATGCACTGGTTCAGCACGTCCATGATCATGAACAGGCTGCGACCGAGTCGCGATAATTCAGAGCAGATGATGAGATCTCCATCAACGACACAGTCAAGTAGATTACCAAGCCTTCGCTCGTTCACCGCTTTGGTGCCGCTGATGGTCTCCTCGACCCAACAATCAACCGCAAGGCCTTCGTTCCGTACGCAACGTTCGATTTCGAACCGCTGATTCTCCACCGTCTGCTTGTCGCTGCTCACTCTGATGTATCCGTAGATCATGGCTGCCAAGTCACCACCCATACTGGACGATTTCTCGCAACCGAAGATCGTGTGGGGAAACCTGTGCATGCGCGCCCAGTACGCCATGGTGAAGGATGACGCCATCGTCTGCGCGCCTTCGCCGTTCATCGCTACGGACGACTGGTTCCTGCTCGGCATACTGAATTCCAAGGCGGCGGACTGGTATGTGCATCAGGTCGGAGTCACCCGAAGCGGCGGATACATGGAGTACAAGCCGGTGTTCGTGGAGCAGATTCCGATTCCGCATCATGTGCCGGAGAACACTCGGAATCGGATCTCCCTGCTGGCTTGCACCGCTCAGGAGCACTGCCGACGGGGACTGGCCTCCGAATCGGAGGAGAACGCCATAGATCAGCTGGTATATGGGTTGTTCGGTCTTTCCGATGCCGAGCAGGAGACCATCGAACGGTTCTCACGCCAATGAGAAGCGTTCGATGAAGTTCCTCTCCTGCGGGTTCAACCCTATCGTTTCGGCGATGCTTTCGTCCAACGCATGGTCGAGTTCACGTGCTTCCTCCTGCGTGCAGTCGTCGTTCAGCCTGGCTTGAACGAGCTGGAGGAACGCGTCTTCGGACGCTCCTACGAGCGACACGATGGGGAGCTGTTCGATGGTGTATTTCTTCCATCGAACGGTTCCCATTCCCGTCGTGGTGCCCAAAGTGGAGAAATAATACTCGGAGAGATGTGAGTTCAGGAACCCCAGAACAACGGGAAGGCGCTCGCCGGCCATGAGGAACGTCGTCGCTTCGGGCACATACGCGCCGTCGCCGTCGAAGGCGAATTTGGCCTTGTCGGAGATTTCGCCCCACACGATCTTCGGTTGCGAGAAATCGTCCATATAAGCACAATCACGAAGATTGTACTGGGTATCACCCTGATCAGCGCGTTTGGACAACTTGGGTTCGAACGAATCCAACCACTCCTTAACCGCAGGATATGAATCCACATCTACGCGAGGAACGACCTCTCCACCATGCTTATAACCGTTATGGGATGCGACAAGATAACGGTCCGCGAACTCGTAGCGGTAGCGTTTGATGTCGCGGCCGCGGAGCACGGGGCGGATGATCTCGGCGCTCTTCGGGTCGGCGGCGACCAGTTCGTCGCGCTTCTCCTTGGAGATGATGAACGCATCGTTCAATCCGGTCTTCACACCGTAGTTAATCCGCACGTCAAGCTGCTTGAGCGGCGTGCCGGCCTCCTCCATCTTGTGCTTGATGGAACGCTCCACATCGGCGAGAATCACCCACGGCGAACCGCCATCCGTCACGCTCTTGCCGCCGTTCGTCTTGTCCGTGCTGGTAACGGTTCCGAACGGGATGGTCGTGGCATGTTCCATGACATAGTTGCCGATGTCGTTCAGCGAATCATCCGCATACCGCACGGCCTGCAGCACTTCACCGGCATGCCCCTTGGCGAGGAGCATGATGTTCGTATCGACCGTGGCGCTGCTGAACCGGCCGGCACCCAGATCGATGAGCGAGATCACTTCGGCGTTGCGCGCGAGATGCTTGCGCAGCTCCTTGCCGTACTTGTTGCGCATCCACTTGTTCGACGTGATGAAGTCGAGCACGCCATGGTCGGACAGCAGATCCAGCCCACGCTCGTAGAACAGCTCGTACAGGTCTCCCGTCCTGTTGTATGAGCGGTACCCCAAAGCCTCATAGAGCTTCGCCTTGTTCTTCATCTTCTGCAGCTGCACGTACGGCGGATTGCCGATGACCACGTCGAACGTCTCCGTGCCGAACATGAACCCGGGGTCGAAGAACGGCGCCTGACCTTCCGCCCTCGTGGCGGAATGCGGGTGGAAACGACCGATCTGAACGCCCCTCGGGGAGGAGTCGGAGCTGCCTCCCAATCGTTGCGCGATCTTTTCGAAACGCTCCATCAGCTTATGCTTCTCCTCCGGATCGGTGGTGGAGAAGTATCGGGCGCGGATGTCCTTCAGGCTGACGAACGACTCGCCCTCATCGGCCAGATCGAACGCCCCCTGCTGCAGGGCGCCGCCGTTCAGCCGCACATCGCCGATGGAAGCATCATCCGCCCTGTCCGAACCGTCCACGTCCGCGGGAGCCAACGGCACCAGCGAATCCGCGCACACGAACTTGAAGTCCAGGTTCGGCAACGGCTCGACCTGATCGATCGACTCGCGTTCCACGATCATGGACAGCCACACGCGCAGGCGCGCGATCTCCACGGCCATCGGCTCGATGTCCACGCCGAACACGCTGTTGCGCAGAATCTCGAGCTTCTGATGGTAGGCATCCGCCGTGGCCTTCTTGCCCATCAGGCGTACGCGGCAACGCATCAGCAACTGCAGCATGCCCATCGGGAACGCACCGGAACCGCATGCCGGGTCGAGCACGCGCACGTGCTCGATCGCCGCAATCGCCTTCGGCAGCACCGTCTCGGTGTTCGAGTTCCACAGCCCCTTGCGGGCATCGCCGTCGGTCTCCCATGAACCGTCCGACCTGTCCAGCAGCCGGTCAACGCCCTCATGGACCCCCTTGCCGTCGCCGAGCGCCCGATACAGGTACTGGCGCACCGACTCACGGCACATGTACGCCACAATCTCGCGCGGCGTATAGAACGCGCCCTTGGCCTTTCTCGCGGTCGTGCCGGTATCGTCCATCTGCTCGGCGAGCAGGGATTCGAAGATGCGTCCGAGCATCTCCGGATCGATGGCCACCTGCTCGTAATCCGGCGTGGACTCGTCGGTCGTGAAATCGTACTGGCCGAAATGCTCGTACAGCCCAGTGAAGAAATCCTCCGGGAAGGGGATCGCTTCGCCGGGGAAATCCGTCTCCTGCTCCTCGAACAGGCCGCCGTTCAGGAACGGGGTGACGGGGTCGCCATCATCACCGCGCTTGTTCTTCGCCGTGTTCAACGTGCCGAAGAAGAGGCGCTTCAGCTTCCGCTCGTAGTACTCGCCCGCGCTAAGACCGTCGATATCCAGGTAATGCTCGTCCGGGTTGAGGAACCCCTTCTGGTTCAGGAACCAGGCGAAGAGGATACGGCCGATCAGACGGCTGGAGAACATCTTCGAGTCCTCCTCCTCATGACCGGAGGCGACCAACGCCTTGACCAACGTGTTGAAACGCGCCGCGATGCCCGCATAGAAGCTCTTGTTGACCTCGGCCATGTTGAAGGCGTCCCAGAGCGCGGCGTGCACGCGCTCCTTGACGGCCTCCTCATCATCACCAGCGAGATTGCCCTCGCCAAGTACGCCGTGCAGGTCGGAGAGGATGCGCTTCTGCGTGTTCGACAGAGAGCCTCGGAGCTCCATGGTGCGCAGATTGCCCGCCCGGGACACCACCACGATGATGGACGGCGTATTGGCCGGGGCGAAGAAGTAGATTCCGATCGGATACGTTCCGTACAGGTTGGAGGCGAGCGCCACACCGTCCTCCCAATGGGCGCCCTCGGCCACGCAGGCGCTGATACGCGCCTTCGTGGCCGACCCTTTCAAGCCTCTGAACGTGGCATCGAACCAATCGTCATCCTCGGTCAGACTACATGCCAAGGCGTCCTTCGGCATAAGCGGATGGGTCACGAACCACTCCTCATGGTCCACCGGGAATGGACGGAACAACGCATCCTTGGTCTCGTCATCGATTGGGAACTCGTCGGAATCCACCCCACGGAGCATGGCGAGCACCCATACGGCCACACGCATACCGGCACGTTTGCGGTCATCATCGGACGCGTCGACGTCATCGTACCGACCATATTCCTCAAGTGCGTTTTGCAGACCGGTGAACGTAATCATGCCCGCCATTCCTTCCCTTGACCTGATGCTCTATGGATTGTATCCCATCGAAGCCGTCGTTCCCGGTTCACAGGTCAGGAGACATGCCGACCAGAGCGCACCGCCACTTGCCGCCATGGCCTTCGCCACCGTCCTGCCCGGTATCGTTCAAGAACGACCGCCACTCGGCAAGCAACGCCTCGCTGATCGTCAGCGATTGCACATCTCCCACCTTGCCGGCCTCTCTTCGCAGGGCATTCATCAACGTGCCATACCGCTGATTGGCCTGCACCAACCCCTGAACGGCCCCCAACGCTCCCAGAAGATCGCGTTCTCCCAGCTGGCTTTGCAACACGCCCAGCAGCTGGATCTCGGACTTCTTCGGTCTGAACGGTTTTCTCGCCTTGACCGGTTTGGCCATTCCCACCCGCGTCAGCGCCAGTTTTTCGACATCGTTCCGGTTCACCTGCGAATGGTCGACCCGTCGGGCATTGTCTTCGGGATCGGCCTTCAGCAGGTTCAGCGCCTCTTCGTTCGCGATGGGCTCGACCGTTCCGCCCTTGTCGAGATCCACACGCGCGAAACGATAGTTCATCCCGTTGCCGATGCCCCCGGCCTGTTCGCACATCACCACCACGGAGCCGTGCAGACCGGAATCCGAGGGGAGATAGTTCCACTTCCCCTTCGGCATCGACGCGATGCGATCCAAATCCTTCTGGGACGCGTGTTGCAGGAACTCACGCAACGCATAGACGTGCGCCCCCTGCCATGACAGCATGTCGTTCTCCGCGTCGACACCGTCCATCACCTTTCGGATTTTTGCGTCGTCACCGCTGTACAGGTCCTGGATGTATTCGATCGGATTCTCGTCCGCTGCCGTGAGCACGCCCTGATCCGTGCCGATCGAGTTCTTGATCGTGTCGATCTTCCCCTGCAGGCGGGAAAGCAGGCCGAGATAGTATTCCAGGTCCTCGGCCGGAGCCATGTTGCCGATGAGCACCTTGTCGAACTTCGACCCCAGTCTGTTGACGCGTCCGTTGCGCTGCACCATGCGGACCGGGTTCCAGTGGAGATCGTAGTTGATGAGGATGGCCGCATCCTGCAGGTTCTGCCCCTCCGACAGCACATCCGTGGAGAACAAGTAGTCCAGCTCATATTCGGAACCGGCGAACGTGTACTTCTTGGATACCGGCGAGAACCGGTTCACGACGTTGTCCAGATCGGTCGAAGCCGCGGTCAGGAACGCCGCTTTCCTCTTGAAATCGGGAATCTCCTTCTCCAACAGCGCCGGCAGCTTGGCGTGAAGATAGTCGATGGTGTCCGCATAGGCGCTGAACACCAGGATCTTCCCTCCGAACCGTCCGTCATGCAGCACCTTGCCGAACTCGTCGCGGAAGGCTTCGAGCTTGGCGTCCAGACCGTCATCGACGCATTCGGCCAACGACTCGATTAGCACGTCGGTGATGTTCCGGTCCCGCCGGATGTCCTTCCACAGGCCGTCCAGATCGAAATCGGCTTCATCCGCCTTGGCCCGCTTGACGCCAAGGTCATCCAGGTTCCGATCGACATCCTGATCGGAATCATCCCAGAACTCCAGCTTCTGCTCATCGTCCTCATCCTCCAGCAGCGACAGCGACGACGATTCGATGACGTAACCGGCTTTCAGCCAGGTCGCGAACCTGTCGAGCCTGCGGCGATAGCGCTCCACGGACAGTTTCAACGCCTGCAACGATGATTCGAGACGCTTCAGCCATATGGTCTGCAGGATATTGTGGATCGACATCGCCGAACGGAGTTCCGCGGCCTCGTCATCGGAGACCTGCAGCAGGCCTATGCCCTCCACGGTCATGTTCCGGTACTCCCACGAGTACAACATGGAACGATAGACGGGGAACCCCAGCAACGAAATCAGAGCGCACACGTCCTCGACCAGCGACCCCGCTTTCCGGCTCCCGGCATCGACGAAGCGCCGAGGATCCTGCTCGACGATGTCGAGCGGGTGCAGCAGCCGCTGCGTCTCCCCCGCCAGTTCCCCATCGTTCAATCGGAGCGGATCCACGCCCTCGAACGACTCGCCGTGCTTTCGTATGGATTCTCTCACCACTTCGGACGCCCGTGCCGGGAAAGCATAATCAATCGTATCGAACGTGTTCTCCGGGAATCCCGCGGCGGCCTTGCCGCCGTTCAGCAGCTTCGATTCCTCCTGCACGCCCCGTCTGGTCGAACGCACGATGAAATGGCTGATACCCTGGGACAACGGCTGGCGATACACCTCCCAATCGAACGACTCGCCCCGACGCTCCATGGCCTTCCGCCGCGTGTCGAGCATTCGGAGGAACTCGAAGAAATCCTTGGTCCGCACGTTCGAGGAACCGCCCGCCGGGTCCTGATACGACACCATCACCCCGGATTGCATGCGGCCTCCCAATCCCAGCTCCAGTTGGCTGACCAGATCCTTGAATCCGTTGTTGATGGGGGTGGCCGTCAACAGCAGCACTTTGGCATCGGGATTCTCCGAGACAAGCTCCAGAACAGCCTTGAACCGTTCGGAACGTTCGTTGCGGAGGTTGTGCGCCTCGTCGATGACGAT
The DNA here is from genome assembly GCF_056356955.1 of Bifidobacterium sp. LH_419. NCBI lineage: Bacteria > Bacillati > Actinomycetota > Actinomycetes > Bifidobacteriales > Bifidobacteriaceae > Bifidobacterium > Bifidobacterium sp. LH_419. The sequence goes on along the minus strand of NZ_JBKEVG010000019.1, from coordinate 2,180 downwards.
CAGATCGGCGGGGTACGACCGACGGTAGGCGTCCCGCAACTGGTGGATGGCCGGAATATCCTGCTGCGACACCATGCTGTAGCCGGATTCATCCAGATCGAAGAACTCCTTGAGATCGGCGCGCCACTGGTTCTTCAGCTTCGCGGGAGGGATGATGGCGATATTCCTCTTGCCGTTCCTTCTGAAATGATCGATCACGGCTCCCGCGGTCACGGTCTTGCCGAGACCGACCGAATCGGCGAGGATCGCCGTCCCCGTCTTGTCGAGTTTGTTGACGAGGATGCCCGCGTTGCGCTTCTGGTAGGAGAACAGCACATCGGATTTCCCATCGTCGTCGCCGTCATCCAATTCCTGCGATATCTCATCGGGGAACAGCCACATCAACGCCTTGATGTAGGCGTCATACGGGCCATAGGTCTTGTTGCCCACGGGAGAGCTGCTGATGATCTCCTGGAAGTCACCGGTCCAATCCTGCACCTCGGGAAGATTCCACATCATGTCGAACCAGGACAGATGACCGTATTGTTGTTTCTCGGTGCGCGGCTCGTACAGGACGGTCGTCTCGTCATCCTCCAGATAGTTCAGTTCCGCATTGCCGCCGGTCGCGGTATCCGAAAGACCACGCCCGGTGAAGTTGGATGAGCCGATGATGCCCACCGCACCTTCGGTGTCGTAGGAGCCGAACACATACTCCTTCGCGTGGATGAACGGCTTGCGACAGATGCGCACCTGCAGACGTCCCTCATGGATCATCCCGGCCAGGATGCGCGCCGTCTCCCTGTACCGGGCGACCTTGTCCTCCGGCAGGTCACCGAGCTCCCTGAGGTCCTCGGCGATGTCCGCATCGGGGAAATCCTTGTACAGGTTCGTCAGGTCGAGCCTTTTATTCGCATACGGTTCCGCACCGATCAGAATCCTGACGGACCGGTAATCCTTGATGAGATCGATCAGCATCGACGTGCCGATCATATCCCAGTACCCGGTGACGATGGACAGATCCTTGTACACCGGATTCGAAGCCACCTGACGCAGCACATCCCCCAAGGACTGCCTGCGGTTATCCACGAAACGAATCAGATTCCCCATTGTTTTCAACCTTCCGATCGCACGACCTCGCTGTTGTTTCCATGCTACTCAATAATCGGGTCCGTTCCCCTGCTCGTGCCTTGCCATAGAAATCTCATGAGGCATGCGAGTTCCCTCGCTGTCTCCCATTCGGCAACCATCGCCGCTGTCTTCATAGACATTCCCTTGGTGTAGGTCCGCAAGTCGGCATAGCCAGGGGAATGCCCGTCAATGAAGCCAATCGGAATCATCGGATTAGTCGAGGCCTGCCGCCGCTCTCAGCACGTGGTAACCTGAAAAATCCGAATCCGCGGTGGACGCGACGGCGGCGGCCACGCCTTCGGCATTATCATCATCGTCGCCATCGTCGGACTTGATATGCACCGGATCGATGATGGGCATATAGCCGCCATCCGCGGTCTGCTGCGCACGGTTGACCTCCTCCCATGCCTTCTCCCAGTTGTTCACCTCCTCCGCGTACCCCGGATACGGTTCGATGTTGTGGACCTCCCAATCGATGATCTCCCGAGTCGTCACCGGATGAGACGGGTGGAATTCCTCCGTCAGTCCTTCCGGGATCGGCACTGTGTAATCCTCGATGTTGTCGTCGTCTTCAGCGGGATCGATGAATCGTACGGTTCCCATGATGTTCTTCCTTCCCGCCCCTATCCGGGGCTGATTCCGCGGTCCGGACCATCCGAACCGTTACGACAGAAGAAACCGGACAAGCACGCGGAATACGCGACACGCCCCGAAAATGGCCATTCGTACGCCTCATTCGGTTGGAAACAGCAACCCGCCAAACAGCACGGTGAAGCGTTAAGTTCCCTAATGCTCTTCGTGATCGTTGATGCAGACGTCGAATCGCAGGTCCGGTTCTTCGGGAGGTTCGGCGATGAACCGTTCAATCCGTTCCATCTGCTTGCGGCTGATGCCTCGCCTAGGGGCGTGCATGTCGCGCGTGTGTGTCTTGGAATATGCGTGAAGGCCCTTGGGAGCTGTTGCTCGACCAAGGGCCTTCCTTATCGTATGGATGCGGCGGCGTGCTACTCTCCCACACTCTCTCGGGTGCAGTACCATCGCCGTGCCAGGTCTTAGCTTCCGGGTTCGGAATG
>NZ_JBKEVG010000018.1:0-40445 GCF_056356955.1 Bifidobacterium sp. LH_419 | reverse complement strand
GACGAACACACCGGTCGCCACCGGCAAGGCGAAGCACGCCCACGACAACCAACCAAAACCCGACACATCAACCCCCTACAGAATTGACAAAAACATAGGAACACCCCCCCTTCAGGGGGAGCTGTCGCGCAAAGCGCGACTGAGGGGGTATCCGCCGTCTTGGCCCCCTCTGACGAGGGGGCTGTCCGCGAAGCGGACTGGGGGAGAGATACCCCGCGCAGATCATCACACAAGGAAAAGGCCGGACTCCCGCGAACGGGAGCCCGGCCTTGATGTGAAGGAGGATTCAGGAGAAGTCTTGGATCATCGGTCTCAGCGGACCGATTTCCGGGGAATCAGTTCCGGGGAATCAGCCCTCCTTGACGGTGAAGCCCTGATCGGTGCCGTACTTGACCAGCGCCTTCTGGAAGGCGGCGAGGCCCTTCGGCAGGGTCGTGGACTTGTCGGTGTAGGCCTTGCCCACGTAGTCGCCGTAGATGGTGTTGGCCTGGCCGGCGTAGGGGAGGAACTGGAAGGATTCGGTCACCTGGTCGGCGGCCTCGGCGAGCACCTGGTTGTAGTCCTGGTCGCCGAAGTAGGCGCGCACCTCATCGGAGCCCTTGAGGAAGTCGGCGTCCTTGAGCGTGGCCTTGTCGGCCGGGAAGGCGCCGCCGTCGGTGCGAATCTTGATGCCTTCCTTGCTGTGGTTGGCGAACTCGATGAACTTGTACGCGGCGTCCTGGTTCTTGGAGGCGGCGGTCACGGCCAGCGCGGAGCCGCCGTTCTCGCCGTTGGACGGCTTGGAGGCGTCCCAGTTCGGCTGCAGGGCGACGCGCATGTTGCCCTTGGCGGCCGCGGAGTTGGAGACCAGGTTGGCGGGCATCCACGCGCCCTCGAAGATGGAGGCGATGGTGCCGTCGCCGATGCCGCGGTTCCACTCGTCGGCCCAGGTGGCGACCTTCGTGTTGATGAGGTCCTCGTCGATCATCTTCTGCCAGAAGTCGGCGACGGTCTTCACCTGCGGATCGGACGTGAAGTTGATGGTGACGTTCTCGCCCTTGGACTCGTACGGCTTGGCGCCGGCCTGCCACAGGAACGCGGTCATGACCTTGATGTCGCCCGCGTCGGCGGTGATGTAGTAGTTGTCGCCGAGGGCGCGGATCTTCTTGGCGTCCTGGTAGTACTCGTCCCACGTCTTCGGGGCCTCGGTGATGCCGGCCTTGTCGAACGTGGCCTTGTTGTAGAACATGGCCTGCGGACCGGAGTCCATCGGCAGCGCGTAGACGCCGTCGTTGAGGCTCACCGAGTTCCAGGTGCCCGGCGTGTAGAACTTGTCGTAGCCGGAGGTCTTGTCCTTGATGTTGGCCAGCTGGCTCTGCTCGCCGATCACGAACTGCGGGATGGTCATGTATTCGAGCTGGACGATGTCCGGGATGCCGCTGCCGGCCTGAATCGCGTTGTTCAGCGAGGTGACGGTGGTGTCCGCCTTGCCGGTGTTGTTGAAGTCGATCTTGATGTTCGGGTACTTCTTCTCGAACGCCTTGATGACCGGCTTGAGCGTGGGCTCCCATGCCCACAGGTTCAGCGTGACGTCGCCGTTCGCGTCGCCGGCGGAACCCTGATCGGAGCCGCCGCACGCGGCCACGGAAACCAGCATCGCCGCGGCGCCAACCACCGCCACGGTCTTCTTCAGCGAGAACTTCATGTCAATCGCCTTTCTCTTCCTTGAGGCTTCGGCCGACACTCTCGTGTGACCGATTACGCTTCCGTAGTATACACTGAAGTGTGACCGGTCACACGTGCGTGCGTGTCGCATCGACGAGGAGCGAGAGCGCGCGGGAGCGAAGGCGCGGGAAAGGAATCACCTACGATGGCTTACATGACAGCAGCACCCAAACGGGCCACCATCCGCGACGTGGCGCGGATCGCCGGCGTCTCCTACGGCACGGTCTCGCGCTACCTCAACGGCAACGAGCACGTCTCCAAGGACGCCGCCGCGCGCATCTCGGCCGCCATCAAGGAGGCGCACTACACGCCGAACAACGCCGCCCGCTCGCTCGCCCAGCAGCGCACGCAGACCATCGCGCTCATCATCCAGGTCGAGGCGAACGAGACGCTCGTGCAGGCCAGCGTCTCCGAGGCGATGGCCGGCGCCAACCAGGTGCTCGGCGACGCCGGCTACCAGATGGTCACCCTCATCGCGAACTCCGCGGACTCGACGAAGCGCATCACGCAGCTCGTCAACAGCGACTTCGCCGACGGCTACCTGCTGTTCTCGCTGAGCGAGGACGACAGCCTCGCCAACGCCTTCCTGAACGTCCGGCGGCCGGTCGTGCGCGCCGAGGTGAGCGACCGCGGCGACCTGCCGTACCCGGCCATCGACTTCGAGAACAGGGAGGGCCAGCGCGCGATCACGCGCTACGTGCTGGAATCCGGGCGCAACCGTCTCGTCTACGTGTGCGGCCCCGGCTATTCGCCCACGGCCGGCAACCGTCTCGACGGGTTCCGCGACGCGGTGGGCGACGCCTACGACGATCGCCGCGTGTACTACGCCGACGATTGGGAGATCACCAGCGGCGAGATGGCGGCCGTCGCGTTCCAGCCGATGCTGGACGACATCGACGGATTCGTCTGCGCCAACGACAGCATCGCCATCGGCGTCATCAACCAGCTCACCCGTCTCGGACGCCGCGTGCCCGACGACATCGCCGTCACCGGATTCGACGATTCGCCGCTCGCCCTGCTCACCAATCCGAAACTCACCACGGTGCGGCAGGATTCGCAGCTGCACGGCCGCGAGATGGCCGAGACGCTGCTGCGCATGCTGCACGGCGACGACGTCCCGTCCTACTACGTGAAGCTCCTCCCCACCTCGATCATCACCCGCCAGTCCGCGTAGTGAAACCCCCTCAGTCCGGCCTGCGGCCGGCCAGCTCCCCCTGAAGGGGGCGCAAGGGATTGACATGCGCTTTGCGCATGACCGTCTCCCTGCGCCCCCTTTCAGGGGGAGCTGTCGCGTTTCACGCGACTGAGGGGGTCATCGCGTCATCGTCGGTCAGTCGCGACGACGGAGGGCGAACAGCGCGACGGCGGCGAGCGCGAGCAGCGCGGTCACGCCGGCCGCGAGCGCGACGGCGGAGCCGGTCGCGGAGAGGCCGGAACCGGAGCCGTTGGCGGCGTTGCCGGATGTCGCGGAATTGCCGGAGTTACCGGAATTGCCGTTGACGGAACCGGAACCAGCGTTACCGGAGTCACCCGCGTTGCCACCATTACCGCCGTTGCCGCCCTCGCCGGACGGCTGCGCCTTGACCTTGACCGTGAAGGTGGCGGGCTTGAGGTTCTTGCCCGCGTCCTTGCCGGTGTAGGTGGCGGTGACGGTGACCGCGTCCGCGGCCTTGGCGGAGCTGAAACCGGTGAGCAGGTACTCGTCGGCGGTCAGCACGCGCGTGGTCTTGTCGGACAGGGTGGCGGTCACTTCGAGGCCGGCCGGGTCGAACGCGTCGCCGACCGTGTACTCGGTCTTCGCGGGCTTCCTGGTCACGGCGATGGACGTGACGGTGGCCTGCTCGGGCGTCACCGCCTTCGCCTTGACGGACACCTCGAAGGAGGCGGTCTTCGTGGCGTCGTCCTTGAGGGCGACGGTCACGGTGACCTTCCTGCCGGCGAGCGCCTCGGCGAACGGCTTGGTCAGGTCGACCGCCTTGCCGTCCGGGTCGGCGCCGGTCAGCGTGTAGCCGTCTTCCGTGACGTCGGCCGTCTTGCCGTCGGACAGGGTCTTCGCGACCTTGAGGCCGGACGCGGAGAAGGTGTCGCCGACCGCGTAGTCGGTCTTGGCCTCGCCGGCGTCCACCGTGATGCCGGTCACGGTCGGCTCGGGTTCGGGCTCGCCCTTGGCGGTCACCGTGGTGCCGTCGAAGATGGCGGTGTAGTCGCCGCGGCCGTTGTTCGACGTGGCGAAGACGCCCACGTCGAGCTTGTCGGCTGCGTCGGAGCCGAGCGTGGCCGTGCCGAGGCTCTTCCACTCGGACGCGGAAGCGCCGGCGAGACGGTAGAAGCCCTCGATCTCGGTCGCGCTGGTGCGCACGAGCTTGAGCGCGATCGGGGTATCGACCGAGGTGACGGCGTCGGTCGCCTTGGCGGATTCCTTGTCGATGTAGCCGTTGTTGTCCGAATCGGTCTGGAAGTAGCTGCCCTTGAGGCTGGCGACGAGCAGCGCGTAGCCGCGGGCCGTGCCGCGGCCGGACGCGCTCAGATCGTTGCGCACGATGATGCCGGCGCGCGGGTCCTCGTTGTTGCCGGCCTGGGACGAGACGATGGTCGTCTCGATGGAGTCGCCGACGCCCAGCTTGGCGGGCTGGTAGATGGTGGTCAGGTTGTCCTTGTTCGTCCACGCGCCGGTGTTGGAGGCGTCGGTGATGCGGAACAGCCCGTCGGTCTCGCCCTGCGCGAACGCGCCGGCGTTGCCCCAGCTCGTGGTCTTCCACGGGTCGGAGACGGCCTTCGCGCCTTCGGTGGTCGAGGTGTAGCGAACCGTGTACACGCGGGTCTTGGCCGGGTCCGTCTTGGAGGCGACCGTGATGATCGCGCGCGCGATGTTCGCGTCGACGCTCACCGTCGTGTCGGCAGCGTTCGCGGCGACCGCCTTGACGGTCGGGACCTTGCCCCACACGCCGGTGTCGACCGTGTAGGAGGTGGTGCCGCCGTTGAACCCGTCGATGGCCTTGCCGTCGACGGTGATCGAGGCGAGGTTCAGCGGGTTGTCGGCGGACTGCTCCCAGTAGCTCACGTCCCAGCCGTCGCCGTACGTGGCCGGATCCTGGGTGGCCGGGTTCTGCATGGTCAGCGCGCCGGTGGTCTTGTCGATGGTGATCGGCAGCCACACGTACGTGGAGTCGGACTTGCCGGAATCCCAGCGGTCGCCGATGTAGATGAACTTGCCGGGCTGGATCTGGAACACGGAGGCGGTCTGCGAGCCGAACGTCGTGCCGCGGGTGTCGCCCACGGAGAGCAGGCCGTCCGCGCCTTCCGGCAGGTTCGCGAAGTTCGTGTTCTCGTACTGGTCGTCGGCCTTGACGCCGCGGATCCAGGATCCGAACACCGAGTCGGCCGTGTAGTAGGTCTGCTTGTTCGGGGCCCAGCCGGTGGCGCCGGAGGCGATGATGTAGTACTTGCCGTCGGCCTTGAACATGGCGGGGGCCTCGAGCATGCCGCGGTCCTTGACGATCACGAAGTCCTGTCCCGCGACCGGGGCACCTTCGCCGCCGTCGGCCAGCGTGTACGGGTATTCGCCGTTCTCGGAGTACTGCAGGTCGATGTCCTTGACCTTCGACGTGTCCTTCGTGGTCTTGACCACGTTGGTGTAGTCGTCGTTCAGCTTGGCGATGTACAGCGTGCGGTTCTCCTCGGAGGAGCACACGAGGTACGCGGTGCCGTCGTCGTCCTGGAACACGGTCATGTCGCGCGAGCCGCCGGGCACGGCAGCCTTGTGGCCGGTCGTGTAGTCCTCGCGGTTCGGCAGACGGAACGCGCCGGTCAGCTTGAACGGGCCGGTGGGGGAGTCGGAGACGGCCACCGCGGCCAGCGAGCGCGCGTAGTTGGAGGTCGACGCGACGGTCGGGGAGCCGTCGGCGTGCCACCACATCACGTACTTGCCGGTCTTCGCGTTGTACAGCACCTTCGGACGCTCGAAGATGGCGTTGGCGGTGTCCTTGACGCCGTCGCCGTCCTCGTCGGTGTTGGTGTTGAGGTAGAACGCGATCTTCTTGGCCTTGGCCTCGTCGAACGTGCCGTCCGCCTTCTTCAGGCCGTACAGGTCGGTGAAGTAGCTGTCGTCGGCGAGCTCGCCGTCATAGTAGATGGAGCGCATCGCGACGCCCTTGTCCACCCAGTTCATGCCGTCGGTGGAGCGGTAGACGTGCACGCCGTGCGAGTTGTAGTAGCCGGAGGAGCGGTCCTCGCCGTACCAGTAGTAGACGGTCTGGCCGTTCTCCTGGACGGGCACGACCTGTCCACCGTGCGCCTGGATGTGGTGGCCGGTGGTCGCCTCGTCGGAGTCCTTCGCGTACCAGAGCGGCTGGAAATAGTTCTTGTCCTTCGAGCCGGGATCGGCGATCGCCTCGAACTTCGTGTACGTCGGCACCTTGTCGGTGGCCGGCACATCCGTCGCCGGCGGATTCGGCTTGGTCGTCTCCTGCGCTGCGACCACGGTCTCCGCAGACACAGCGGCAGGTGCGGTCTGATCCGCCTGGGCGCTCAGAGGCAGGGCGAGCACGCCGGCCGACAGCAGTGTGGCCGCCGCGATTCCCCCTCCGAACAGTTTCCTGATGATCATGAAAGATCCTCCTTGTTCCTTCCTCGTCATCGAATCGTGCCGGCACCGGACATATCCTTCCCATGTCCGCGTTGATACCGCGCGAATGATAACGCAACCAACAATGGTTGCCCTTATCATAACCCAATATTGTGACCGCTTACAACCCTGCTATTTCGCCGAATCACACATTCCCCATACCTTGTTCTCCTTCAGGGGGAACCGTCCGGCTTCGCCGGGCTGAGAAGCATCCTCGGAGGAGGGCACCCCTCGATAGCCGATTCGTCCTGATTCACGCCGAGGGACAGGCATCTTGCCCCTCGGTGAGGAATCGTTCCGAATCTTCGTCGAGAGACGCATTTCCTTGTCCCTCAACGCGAAATCACATGTCATTCACGCCGAGGGGCAAGAATCGCCAACGAACCCGATCGCCACAAATCACCAAAACCCTTGTTTTCCAACGATTCCGCGCACCACCGATACCGCCCACGCCGCCGGGCGCCGCCCCTCGACGCGAAATCACCTGCGAATCGCGTCGAGGGGCAAGAAAACTTGTCCCTCGACGCAAGTTCAGACCGATTCCTCGCCGAGGGGCAGGATTTCGGCTGAACGATTGTCCCTCGACATGGAAACACCCCCGGTTCTCATCGAGGGACGAACGGACAGGCTGCACCATGCCGCGGAGGAGCGATCGGCGGACTTCCTTCCGCAATTTCAGGCCCCCCTCAGTCGGCTTCGCCGACAGCTCCCCCAAGCATGGGGGAGCAGGCATCCCCGCCACCCCTTATGCCCCAATACGACCTACGCACACACCCCACACGCCCTACGCATGCCCACGCACACAACCCCACACACACCACGCACGCGCACATGTACACACACGCACATGCACACACGCACCCCCAGTCGCGCTTTGCGCGCCAGCTCCCCCTGAAGGGGCGCAAAATACAGCGCAAAATACAGACACGCCCTCCCCACACAGCCCACATACGACGAAGGGCCCGCCGAAGCGGGCCCTTTGCGTTGCGAAACCGGTCGGATACCGGCCTATCCGTCAGCCGGCGATCAGTCGTCGCCGAGCGTCACGTGGACGCCTCCGACGAGGGAGCTGACGACGTTGTAGATCGCGGCGACGACCACGGTGAGGATCGTGACCAGCACGATCTCGACGATGGAGAAGATCGTCACGGCGGACAGGACGGTGGGCAGGGAGAACACCTGCGCCAGGTTGAAGCCGTCCGCGTTGAGGCCGGTGGAGGCGACGATCTGCGTGATCTGGTCGAACACGCCGACCACGTTGAGCAACAGCCAGACGAGGGCCGCGGCGATGATCTGGATGAGCGCGCCGGCGATGGACATCATGAACGACACCTTCGCCACGCTCCACACGTTGAGTCGCGTGAGGGACAGGTTCATGCGGCGGGCGCGCGGGGTGCCGCGGCGCACGGCCGGACGGACCTTGATGCCGCCGGAGACGCCGGCGGACGGCTGCGCTTTGGATTCGGCGTGCTCGCGTGCCTGGGATTCATCGATCAGCGGCTTGTTGGATACGGAACGGGCCACGCGCGGCGCATGCTCCTGCTCGGCTTCGGGCCGCTCGGGCAGCTTCACTTCCGGCACGCGCTCCTCGTGCAGCTCTTCTTGGTTGTCGCTCATGTTGCTCCTTCACGATTCGCTGAATCTCTAGAGAGACTAGCAATCTTCGCAGACGATTACGCCTGCTCCGGCCCGTTGTTCACAGTCTCCGCGCCGGCCGCCTCGACGGCGGCGCCGGCGGCGGAGTCGGCGGTCGTTTCCGCGGCGTCCGTCGCGTCCGCGCCGACGGGCGTCTGTCCGTCGGCGGGCTGCTCCTCGTCGTCCGTCTCCTCGTTGCGCGCGATGGAGATGATCTCGTCGCCCTTGTCGGGCTTGGCGAGCGTGACGCCCTGCGTGTTGCGGCCGGTGCGCTTGACCTCGGCCACGGCGGAGCGGATCACCTTGCCGGACTTCATGATGGCGAGCACCTGGTCGTCCTCGGAGACGACGACCGCGCCGACCAGAGAGCCGCGTCCCTCGGCGAGCTGCACGGCCTTGATGCCGAGGCCGTTGCGGCCCTGGAGACGGTACTCGGAGATCGCGGAACGCTTGGCGAAGCCCTCGTTCGTGACGACGAGCAGGTCCTTGTCGGTCTCGGACGGCACGACGTCCATCGCGAGCAGCTCGTCGCCGTCGCGGAACTTCATGCCCTGCACGCCGGCGGTCTGGCGGCCCATCGGGCGCAGCTGGGCGTCGTCGGCCTGGAACTTCAGGCTCATGCCGAGCTTGGAGACGAGGATGATGTCGTCCTCGGCGTTGCACAGCGCGGCGCCGATCAGCTCGTCCGCGGCGTCGCCGTTCTCGTCGGCCATGAGGCGCACGGCGATGAGTCCGCCCTGACGCGGCGAATCGTATTCGGACAGCGCGGTCTTCTTCACCTTGCCGGAACGCGTGGCGAGCACCAGGTACTTGGCGACCTCGTAGTTCGGGATGGACAGCACGGCCTGGATGCTCTCGTCCGGGCCGAACTGCAGCAGGTTCGCCACGTGCTGGCCCTTCGAGTCGCGCGAGCCCTCGGGCAGCTCATACGCCTTGAGGCGGTACACGCGGCCCTTGTTCGTGAAGAACAGCAGCCAGTTGTGCGTGGACGTGAGGAAGAAGTGGTCCACCACGTCGTCCTCGCGCAGCTTGGCGCCCTTGATGCCCTTGCCGCCGCGGTGCTGCGCGCGGTATTCGTCGGCCTTGGTGCGCTTGACGAAGCCGGAGTGCGTGACGGTGACGACCACGTTCTCCTCGGGGATCAGGTCCTCCTCGGTCATGTCGCCGGAGAACGGCAGGATGCGCGTGCGCCGGTCGTCGCCGTACTTGGCGACGATCTCGTCGAGTTCGTCGCCGACGATCTTGCGCTGGCGTTCCGGCTTGGCGAGGATGTCCGCGTAGTCGGCGATCTTGCGCATGAGCTCGTTGTGCTCGTCGAGGATCTTCTGCCGTTCGAGGGCGGCGAGGCGGCGCAGCTGCATCGCGAGGATCGCGTCGGCCTGCACCTGGTCCACGTCGAGCAGCTCCATCAGGCCGGTGCGCGCGGCGTCGGCGTCGGGGGAGCGGCGGATCAGGGCCACGACCTCGTCGATCATGTCGAGGGCCTTGAGGTAGCCCTGCAGGATGTGGTCGCGCTCCTCGGCCTCACGCTTGAGGTACGCGGTGCGGCGGGCGATCACGTCGAGCTGGTGGGCGACCCAGTGGCGCACGAACGCGTCGAGGGAGAGCGTGCGCGGCACGCCGTCGACGAGCGCGAGCATGTTCGCGCCGAACGTCTGCTGCAGCTGGGAGTGCTTGTACAGGTTGTTGAGCACGACCTTCGGCACGGCGTCGCGCTTGAGCACGAGCACGAGGCGCTGGCCGGTGCGGCCGGACGTCTCGTCGCGCATGTCGGCGATGCCCTGGATCTTGCCGTCGCGCACGGCCTCGCGGATGGACACGACGAGACGGTCCGGGTTCACCTGGTACGGCAGTTCGGTGACGACCAGGCACATGCGGCCCTTGATCTCCTCGGTGTTCACGACGGCGCGCATCGTGATCAGGCCGCGGCCGGTGCGGTACGCCTGCTCGATGCCCTTGTGGCCGAGGATCGTCGCGCCGGTCGGGAAGTCGGGGCCCTTGATGCGGGCGATGAGCGCGTCGAGCAGCTCCTCGCGGCTCGCGTCCGGGTGGTCGAGCGCCCAGTGCACGCCGTCCGCCACCTCGCGCATGTTGTGCGGCGGGATGTTCGTCGCCATGCCGACGGCGATGCCGGACGAGCCGTTGCACAGCAGGTTCGGGAAGCGCGCGGGCAGCACGGTCGGCTCCTGCGTCTTGCCGTCGTAGTTGGGCACGAAGTCGACGGTCTCCTTGTCGATGTCGCGCACCATCTCCATCGACAGCGGCGCCATGCGGCACTCGGTGTAACGCATGGCGGCGGCCGGGTCGTCGCCGGGGGAGCCGAAGTTGCCCTGGCCGTCGACGAGCATGTAGCGCATCGACCACGACTGGGCCATGCGCACGAGGGTGTCGTAGATCGCGGAGTCGCCGTGCGGGTGGTACTTGCCCATCACGTCGCCGACGACGCGGGAGCACTTGTTGTAGCCGCGGTCGGGGCGGTAGCCGCCGTCGTACATCGCGTAGATCACGCGACGGTGCACGGGCTTGAGGCCGTCGCGCACGTCCGGGAGGGCGCGGTCCACGATGACGCTCATCGCGTACGCGAGGTACGACTCGCGCATCTCGACCTGGAGGTCCTTGCGCTGGATGCGTTCGCCGGTCATCAGGCCGTAGTCGGTGTTGTCGGCCTCCTGCGGGCTCAACGGCTCCATCGAGCCGTCGCCGGTCGGCTGGCCGTCGATCTGCCCCTCATTCAGGCCGTCATCGTTGTTGTTCTCATCTGCCACTTACGTTTCCTTTGTCTTCGATTCGCTCCCGTGAAGGAAGCTGTCAGCTGCCCTGCGATTTGCTCCCCCTAAAGGGGGCGCAAAGTTCTGCGGTCCCCGCGCTACGCGTCGATCCAGGCGGCGTTGCGGGCGTTGCGCTGGATGAAGAGGCGGCGGGGTTCGACCTCGTCGCCCATGAGCATCGAGAACGTCTCGTCGGCCGCGGCGGCGTCCTCGATCTGCACCTGCTTCAACACGCGGTGTTCCGGGTCCATGGTCGTCTCCCACAACTCCTGGTAGCTCATCTCGCCCAGACCCTTGTAGCGCTGGATGCCTTCGCCCTTCGGCAGCTGGCGTCCCTTCGCCTTGCCTTCGGCGAGCACGCGGTCGCGCTCGGAGTCGGTGTACACGAAGTCGTGCGGGCCCTTGGTCCACTTGAGGCGGTACAGCGGCGGCATGGCCACGTACACGTACCCGGCGGTGATCATCGGGCGCATGTAGCGGAAGAACAGGGTGAGGTTCAGCGTGGCGATGTGCGCGCCGTCCACATCGGCATCGGCCATGATGATGACCTTGTGGTAGCGCACCTTCGACAGGTCGAAGTCCTCGCCGTAGCCGCCGCCGACCGCGGTGATCAGCGATTCGATGGTGTCGGACTTCATCATGCGGTCGAGGCTGGCGCGCTCGGTGTTGAGGATCTTGCCTCGCAGCGGCAGGATGGCCTGCGTGATCGGGTTGCGTCCCTGGATCGCGGAGCCGCCTGCGGAGTCGCCCTCCACGATGAACAGCTCGCATTCCTCCGGGTTCGAGGACTGGCAGTCCTTGAGCTTGTCCGGCATGCCGGCCGACTCGAAGATCGACTTGCGGCGCGTGTTCTCGCGCGCCTTCTTCGCGGCCAGTCGCGCGCGGGACGCCTCGATGGCCTTCTGGATGATGTTCTTCGCCTCGCCCGGATGCGCGTCGAACCAGTCGCCCAGCTTGTCGGTCATGACGCGCTGCACGAAGGTCTTCGCCTCGGAGTTGCCGAGCTTGGTCTTCGTCTGGCCTTCGAACTGCGGGGTGGTGAGCTTGACGGACACCACGGCCGTCAGGCCTTCGCGCACGTCGTCGCCGGACAGGTTCTCGTCCTTGTCCTTGAGGATGTTCTTCTCGCGCGCGTAGCGGTTGACGAGCGAGGTGAGCGCCGCGCGGAAGCCCTCCTCGTGCGTGCCGCCCTCGGTGGTGGAGATCGTGTTGGCGAACGTGTGCACGGCCTCGGAGTAGGCGGTGGTCCACTGCATCGCGATCTCGGCGGAGATGCCGAGCTTCAGGTCCTCGGCGTCGAAGTTGATGACCTCGTCCTCGACGGGCGTCGCCTTGCGGGACTTGACGAGGTAGTCGACGTAGTCCTTGATGCCGTTCGCGTACTGGTAGGTGACGCTCTGGTGCAGCTCCTCGGCCACGTTGTCGCCGTCGCCGGCCACCTCGTCGCCCGCCTGGTCGACCTGGCGCAGGTCGGTCAGCGAGATCTTGAGGCCCTTGTTGAGGAACGCCATCTGCTGGAAGCGGGAGCGCAGCGTCTCGAAGTCGTAGACGGTGGTCTCGAAGATCGCCGGGTCCGCCCAGAACGTGACGGACGTGCCGGTGGACTCGCCTTCGGCCATCGGCTCGCCCTTGGCGAGTCGGTCGGTCGGATGCTGGTTGATGTACGTCTGCGTCCAGTGGAAGCCCTGGCGGCGCACCTCGACGTCGACGCGCGTGGAGAGCGCGTTGACGACGGAGATGCCGACGCCGTGCAGGCCGCCGGAGACCGCGTAGCCGCCGCCGCCGAACTTGCCGCCGGCGTGCAGCTTGGTCATGACGGTCTCGACGCCGGAGATGCCCTCGCCGGGCACGATGTCGACCGGGATGCCGCGGCCGTCGTCGACGACGCGGATGCCGTTGTCCGGCAGGATCGACACCTCGATGTGGCTCGCGTAGCCGGCGAGCGCCTCGTCGACGGAGTTGTCGACGATCTCGTACACGAGGTGGTGCAGGCCGCGCGGGCCCGTCGAGCCGATGTACATGCCCGGGCGGATGCGCACCGCCTCCAGGCCTTCGAGCACCTTCAGATCGGAGGCGTCGTAGTGCTCGGGGGTCATCGACTCGTCGAGCTCGCCTTCCTGCAGTTCGGTGGTGTTGATGTGTTCGTCCGCGGCCTTGAGCTGTTCTTCCTTGCTCTCGGCATTGTCCAACGAATCCGCCACAGGGCTTCCTTCCTACATGTTCCCTGCATGTTCTTCACGCGAAGGGTTGTTTCGCGGGCCTATGCCCCAAAATCGCCCGTTACGGGGCCATGGAGCGTTTCGGCCATACTGCGGGTAATTCTACTCGTTTTCACCGACGAACGCCATAGCGCCCCGTAGAAACGCGTTTAGAGGCATATCGGCGACGAAGTCCCTTCCTGTCCGGTCTCTCCCCACCCGCTTCGCGGGAGCCCCTCGCCAGGGGGGGGCCGGGATTCGCCTACCGCCGCCTGGCCCACTTGCGCGTGTATCCGGCCGCGGGGCCGACGACGCGGATCCGTTCGACGTCCAGTCCCTCCAGGTTGCGCCGGATCGTGTGCTCCAGCTGCGGGATCAGGTAGGTGAGCTGCGTTGCCCACACCTGCGATTCGGTGCCGATCGTGAGCACCCCGTCGCGTAGGGCGATCACGTGCGAGTGCTGCGCGATGGCGGGTCCGACGACGCGGTCCCAGTGGTTGTTGAGTTCGGAGAGCTTCAAATGCGGAATCCAGTCACCCTGGCGCGCGATCAGCGCCGCGACGCCGCCGAGCCGGGCCGGGTCGCGTCCGGGTTTGCCGAAGCTCTCCCACGCGGCCTCGGCGCGTGCGGCGCGCGCCTTGCGCGACGATTCGCGCGCCGCGTAGCGCTCGAACACCTGCGCCGGCAGTTCGCGCGGGTCGAGTTTGAGCGTCACGGCGATCGGCGGCTTCATCGCGTCGCCGCCGCTTCCGGCGTCGCGCCTGTCGCGGCGTCGCCGGCACCGGGCGCGAGACCCGCGCCGTCGCCGGCCTCCGCCGCGCGCCGCAGCTCGTCCACGTCGATGACGTTCACCGTGCGTCCGGCCGCGCTCTCCGGCATCGCGGGGATGTCGCCGGCCGCGGCGACGGTGATGAGCACCTGGTCCTGGTGCATCGCGAAATCGAGGATCTGCTCGCGCCGCGACTCGTCGAGCTGCGCGAACACATCATCGAGGATGACGACGGGCTTCACGCCGCGCTCCTCGGCGACCGCCTCGAACAACGCCATCTTGAGCGCCAACGCCATCGTCCACATCTCGCCGTTCGACGCGAACTCACGCGCCGGGACGCCGTCGAGCGTGACGGCGAGGTCGTCGCGCTGCGGCCCGATGAGGTTCACGCCGCGCGCCACCTCGCCCGCGTACAGGCGCTGGAAGTGGGCGGCGATGGCGGGACGCGGGTCGAACGCGGCGTCGCCGTCGTGGCCGGCCGGGACGGCCGTCGCCTCGGCGAACGACGGCGCGTAGGCGAGGCCCGCCTCGCCGCGCCCGGACGCGAGCCGCGCGTAGATCGCGGCGAACGGGCCGGCGAGACGGTCGACGATGCGCGCCCGCACGCGCGTGAGCTCGAGTCCCGCGTCGATGAACTGGCCGGTCCAGATCTCCAGGCCGCTCAGGGCCGCGTCGAACGCGCCCTCGCGGCTCTGGAGTTGCTTGAGGAGCGTCGCGCGCTGCCGGGCGATGCGCGTGAAGCGCTGCTGGCGTTCCGCGTACCGCGGGACGAGCAGCGCGCCCGCCTGGTCGAGGAAGTTGCGGCGCGTGGCCGGGTCGCCGGCGACGAGACGCTGGTCGTCCGGCGTGAACGCGACGGACGGCACCTCGCCGACGATGTCGCGCAGGTAGCGGGAGGGACCGGCGTCGACGCGTGCGCGGTTCGCGCCGCGCGCCGCGATCGTCGCCTCGTAGGTGACGGTGCGCGCGGGCGTCGCGGCGGCGGTGCCGGCGTCGGCCGCAGCCGCGCCGTCCGCCGCGCGCCCGTCGCCGTCCGTCACGTTCGCGCGGATCGTGGCCTTCGTCGCGCCGCGCTCGACGAGCGGCAGCGACGACGACGTGCGGTGACTGGTTCCGGTGGACAGCACCTCGACCGCCTCGACGATGTTCGTCTTGCCCAGACCGTTCGCGCCGTGGAGCACGTTGACGCCGGGCGCGAAGTCGACCACCAGCTGCCCCCAGGAGCGGTAGTGGTCGAGCGCGAGGCGGGAGACGTACATGGGATTGCGGCCTTTCGGTGTGGGGTGATCGGCGGGGATTCGGCTGTGATCGCGGGTGATTGATGGGTGGCTGGCGGATGATTGACGGGGACGGGGGAGTGGGGCGAAGTGGGGCACGCACCGGGATGTTCGGTTTTGTGCGTTTCGCGGGGATCTGTTCGGATTGGGAAGGCCGAAGCGTGGGGCCCCGGCCGTGATATCGATGATGATATTCGATGCGGCAGGCGAATTTGCGATATCGCTAACGGTACCGCAATCGCCGCCGTTTCCGGTCAGCTGTTGAAGCGCATCGGAACGAGCAGGTAGCGGTAGTCCATCGACTCGTCGGAGTCGGCCTCCTGCTGGCCGTTGAACTCGACCGGCTTGACCGCGGTCGTCATCTTCATGCGGATGAACGGTTCGGTGATCGCGCTCAGACCCTCGATCAGGTAGGACGGGTTGAACGCGACGGTGATATCGTCGCCGTCCATGTCGATGTCGAGCACCTCGGTGGCCTGCGCCTCGTCGATCGCGCCGGCGGACAGCGTGACCTCCTGGCCGGAGAACACCATGCGGATCGGGGCGTTGCGCTCGGCGACCAGCGCGACTCGCTTGATCGCGGCGATCAGCGACTGGCGATCGACCACCGCCTGAATCGGGTAGTCGTCGGCGAACAGTCGGTCGACCGCCGGGAACTCGCCGTCGATGAGCTGCGAGGTGGAGGTGCGGCCGGCGTTCTCGAAACCGAGCAGCGAGGGGGAGTCCACGTCGAAATCGACGACGACGTTCTGGTGCTCGTCGAGCGAACGGGCGATGTCGCGCAGCAGCGAACCGCGCACCAGCGTCGTCGTGTTCACGTCCATGTCGTTCGGAGTCCAGGTGAAGCTGGCACGCGACAAGCGGAAGCGGTCGGTCGAGGTCATGATCACCTTGTCGCCGTCGAACTGCATGCGCACGCCGGTCAGGACCGGGCGGTTCTCCTCGCGGGAGACCGCGACGCACGCCTGGGCGACCGCCTGCACGAAGGTCGGGGCGTCGACCTGGCCGAGTTTACCCGGAATTCCGGGCAAATCCGGGTATTCGGCCTCGGGCATGAGCTGCAGCGTGAAGGTCGACTTGCCGGAGGTGATCGTCATCGTCGAGCCGTCGGTGGCGAGGTAGGTCTTCTCGCCGGGCAGCGACTTGGTGATGTCGGCGAGCAGCTTGCCGAGCACGAGCACCGAACCGGCCTCGTCGACGCCGGCCTCGATGTGGTGACGGGCGGAGATCTCGTAGTTGAACGCCGACAGCTGCAGCGTTCCGTCGACCGCTTCGAGCTTGATGCCGGCGAGGATCGGGTTCGACGGGCGGGCGTCGATGACCCTGGTGGTCCACGCGACGGCGTCCGCCAGCGCGGAGGAGTTGATTTCGACCTTCATGGTGCCTGCTTTCGTTTCGTTTTTCGTCGTTTTCGTTCGTCACACGCGATTCTCCCGGACGGTTCCTTGCGCGAATCCCGCACGATGCGTTGTGGCGAACGATTTTCGGCTTTTTCCTGAGCTGGAATTCATTCTAGGCGATTGCGCCCCGCGCTTCGCTTCGCTCGCGCGGAAGGTGACGTTCCCACTATGGTGAGTCAAGAGAACACGTAAGTAGTAGTCGTAATAAGGCTTGTGGATAGTGTGGAAAACCCTCGCTGAGGGCTTGTGGCGTCTCGTTTCGGCGGCAGTGGAAAAATGTGGATAACTCATCGAGATATTGTGGATAAATCGGCGAGTTATCCACAGGCTTCGGGTCTCTTTTCGGTTTTCCACATTCGATGCGGGTTCATCCACTGGTTATCCACATGAAAACGGGCGGTCATCCACCGGTTTTCCACTGAGGTTACCCACATTTGTGAATAAGTATGTGGATAACTTTACCCCACTTTTTCTTGTTCCACGGAGTGTCGCGGGGTGATTTCGGCCGGGAGAATCGATTCTGGCGAACGTTTTCAATGCATTTTTCGGACGCGTTTCGATGGAGCGCGGATTCGTTCGCCACACGCGATCGAGCTAGCCAAAGGTCGACGATGACCTTCGTCGGAACACGGCATCGGCCTTCGGCCGATCCGCTTCCTCGGCCCCCTCAGTCCGCTTGCGGCGGCCAGCTCCCCCTAAAGGGGGCGCACAACCGCATGCGCCCTCGTGCTTTGCTCCCCCTTGCAGGGGAGCTGTCGCGCTTCGCGCGACTGAGGGGGTATCCCCTACTTCTGCTTGAAGTCGGTGTTTCCCTGTTTCAGTCTGACGGTCAGTTCCATCACGTAGTTGTAGATCTCCTGACGGTCCTGCATGCCGTTGGAGATGCGGTCGCAGGCGTGCATCACCGTCGTGTGGTCCTTGCCGCCGAACACCTTGCCGATGTCGACGAGGCTCAGACTGGTCATCTCGCGCGTGAGGTACATGGCCACCTGCCGCGCGATCGCGATGTTCTTCATGCGCGACTTGCCGACGATGTCGTCGAACGACAGATGGAAGTACTTCGCCACCTGGCTGATGATGTCGGTGGGCTTCACCTCCACGTCGGTGGTGAAGAAATCCTGCAGCGTCTGCTCGGCCATCGTGCGCGTGACCGGCTGGTTGCTGAGGGACGCGACGGCGGTGACGCGCGTCAGCGCGCCTTCCAGCTCGCGGATGTTCTCGGTGAAGCGTTCGGCGATGAGGTCGAGCACATCGTTGGGGATGTTGCTGTGGTTCATCGAGGCCATCATGCGCAGGATCGCGATGCGGGTCTCGAGGTCCGGCGGCTTCACGTCGACGGTCAGACCCGAATCGAAGCGCGAGATCAGTCGCGCCTCGAAGCCCTTGAGGTTCTTCGGCGCGACGTCGGAGGCGATGACGATGCGCTTGTTCGCCTGATGCAGCGCGTTGAACGTATGGAAGAACTGCTCCAGGGTGGCTTCCTTGCCGCCCAGGAACTGGATGTCGTCGATGAGCAGGACGTCGACTTCGCGGTAGCGCCGGTTGAATTCGGCGATCTGGCCCTGGTTCTGGGTCGTGTTCTGCAGCGCCTCGATGAACTCGTTCGTGAACTCCTCGGAATTCACGTATCGCACCTTGAGGCTCGGGTCCTTGACGAGCGCGTAGTTGCCGATCGCGTTGAGCAGGTGGGTCTTGCCCAGACCGGAACCGCCGTAGATACACAGCGGGTTGAAGTCGCGGCCCGATCCCTCGGCCACGGCGAGGGCGACGGTGCGGGCGAAACGGTTGGAATCGCCGGGGACGAACGTGTCGAACGTCGCGTTCTTGTTGAGGTGGGTCTCCGGATCGCGGGCCACCTTGTTGCGGCTCATCGGGTATCCGGCGGCGGTCGCCATGTCGACCGGGGTCGGAATCGTGGCCGGCATCGAGGTCGGCACGTTCGGCACCGGACCGCGCGAACCGAACGGCTCCTTGCCGAGATCGGCGATGGACGGCGGGTTCTCGGCGTCCATCGCGCCTCCCCGCTTCGATGCGGAGGCGCGGCGCGACGGCGCGACGGTCTCCGTCTTCGGTGTGGACGGTCGTCGCGGCGCGATCTTGAACGCCGGCGTCATGTCCTGACCGGTGACCATGTTCATCGCCTCGAGCAGCGGGCGGCGCAGTTCGTTCTCCAGCGCCTGGCGGGTTCCGGCGTTCTCGACGCACAGCACGATGGTCGTGCCGAACACGCCCTCCGGGTACACGCCTTCCAGCCATCCCTTGTCGCGCGGGGAAAGCGAGGAATTGTGCTTGAGCAGCGTCAGCGTGTCGGACCAGATATGGTTGGCCTCGGTCACCGGGTCGCGGGGTTCATCGGCCATGCCGGTCCTCCTTCCACTGCTCGAACGAATAAAGTGCGCACACCATTGTTACTCATAGCTTGGAAGTTATCCACAGGCTTGCGTGTTGCAATCATTGGATTGTGAATAACATTCCTGTAATTTGTGGATAACTCGCGGCTTCGGAACGGCGTCATATGGCGCTTTCGGCGTGTCGCGGCGTGTCGTGTCGGAACGGTGAATTGTGAATGAAATGCACCTGTGTTGACGTTGGGGGAGGGGTGAGGGTAGTTTGGTATAGCTTGACTCACGTGGGAGCCGCGCGTCAGCGTGGCCGAAAGACTTAGGAGCACAACTATGAAGAGGACCTTCCAGCCCAACAACCGCCGTCGTCACATGAAGCACGGCTTCCGTCAGCGCATGCGCACCCGTTCCGGCCGCGCCCTGATCAACCGTCGTCGCGCCAAGGGCCGCAAGACCCTGGCCGCCTGATTCAGACGGTCGGCGTCTTAGACTTTTCAAGACGGTCGTGGAACGGCTGAAAAGCCACAGCGAATTCGTCGCCGTGCTGAAACGCCGTCACAAGGTTTCGCGCAACGACATCGTCGTGCACTATCTGGTGCGCGACGATTCGCATACGCGTACCCTGGTGGCGCCCGAAGCGCGGCGCATGGGTCTCGCCGTATCAAAAGCGGTCGGGAACGCCGTCACGCGCAATACGGTCAAACGTCGTTTCCGCGTGCTCGCGCGCGCGTATGAGGACCGGCTGCCCGAGGGGTGCGACATCGTGATGCGCGCCAAGCCGAGCGCGGCTTCGGCTCCGTTCGAGTCCTTGGACGGGCAGGTGGCCTCGGCGTTCGCGAAGATCGCCGAACGGATCGATCGGGATATCCGGGAACGGTGACGCGATGAACGGCATGGCCGCCATGATGATCCGCGGGGTGCGCTGGTATCAGCGCACGTTCTCCGCGCATCGTGCGGTGCCGTGTTGTCGGTACTATCCGAGCTGCTCGAACTATGCCATCCAAGCGGTGGCGCGGTTCGGCGCCCTGCGTGGGGGAACGCTCGCCGTGCTGCGCCTGCTGCGGTGTCGGCCGTGGAGTCGCGGCGGCATCGACGACGTGCCCCGACGTTTCTCGTTGTTCTATCGTTTCCGATGGTCGAAGGCTCACGAGGAACCTCGATTGACGCCGTTGCCGACTGACGAATGGGGGAATCCCTTACCATGAACCAAAATCAATTCCTGCTGGACAGCGGCTTCTGGGGTTGGCTGTACAAGATCCTGACCCCGGTCGAGTGGCTGATGACGCAGATCATGAAGGTCGTCCATGACTTCTTCGTCATGCTCGGCATGAACCCGGTCGGCGTCTCGTGGGTGCTGTCCATCATCGTGCTCGTGCTCGTCGTGCACGCGTGCATCCTCCCGATTTTCTACAAGCAGATGCTGTCGATGCGCAAGATGCAGGCGCTGCAGCCGAAGATGCAGAAGATCCAGAACAAGTACAAGGGCAAGACGGACCAGGCCAGTAAAGAGGCCCTGAGCCGCGAGATGATGAAGCTCTATCAGGACAACGACGCGAACCCGGCCGGTTCGTGCCTGCCGATGCTCATCCAGGGCCCCGTCTTCATGTGCATGTTCTACGTGCTGTCCGCCATCCCGTACATCGCGCGCGGCAAGCGTGCGGCGCTCGGCGCCTTCGACGTGGAGACCGCGAAGCAGTTCTCCGAATCCAAGGTGCTCGGCCTGGTGAACACCACCAGCACGTTCGGCAACGGCGATATGACGGCCAAGGCGATCATCGTGGTGTTCGTGGCGCTCATGTGCGGCTGCATGTTCTTCATGCAGTGGATCAACATGAACAAGAACATGAACCCGGCCACCATGCAGGGCCAGGCGGCCACGATGCAGAAGACCATGCTGTGGATCTTCCCGGTCATGTACATCTTCTCCGGCATCACGATGCCGTTCGCCGTGTTGGTCTACTGGCTGACGAACAACGTGTGCAACCTGCTGCGTACCTTCTGGCAGATGTACGCCTTCCCGACTCCCGGATCGCCCGCGGCCGACGCCAAGGAAGTCCGCGATCACGAGAAGGAGAACGCCCGCCGCGCCAAGGCCGGCCAGCTGTCCCTCGAGGATGAGGCACTGGAGAAGGCCAAGGTCGAGGCTCAGCAGAAGGAATCGCGCGGCTACCAGCGCCAGCAGCCTCAGCGCAAGAACAAGAACAAAAAGAAATGATGAGTAAGTAAGGCCCGGTGTTTCACGTGAAACCGTGAAGCACCGGGCCGAGCTATCCCGGCTCGCCTACGTGGCTGGAGCGGATGGCTGGTTTAGACTATTCCCATAGACCCATGATCGAAGGAGGACCTCATGGCCCAGAATGACGACAAGACGGTGGATCAGCTCAACGACGAAGCCGACATCGCCGCCGACTACCTGGAAGGACTGCTCGACATCGCCGACTACGAGGGCGACATCGAGATGGGCGTGCGCAACGGCCGCCCGATGGTGCAGATCGTCGCCGACGACGACACCGACATCAAGCATCTCATCGGCCGCAACGGGGAAGTGGTCGACGCGCTCCAGCAGCTCACCCGTCTCGCCGTGCAGCAGAAGACCGGCGAGCGTTCCCGGCTCATCGTCGACGTCGACGGATTCCTCAAGCGCAAGCGCCAGCGTCTGCACGACATCGCGCTCGACGCCGTCGACGAGGTCAAGGAGACCGGCGAGCCGGTCGACCTCAAGCCGATGAACTCCTTCGAACGCAAGGTCGTTCACGACGTCGTGCGCGAGGAGGGACTGAAGTCCCGCTCCCACGGCGAGGAGCCGCATCGTTACGTCACCATCTACCTGCGTGCCAACGCGGACGACTCCGACGAGGAGTGACGTCCCGTCCGGTCCGTGTGACGATCGATTGAGACTGCAGGAAACCGTAGAGAGAAGAGGGGAGTGGTATGGCCGACCAGCTGGACGGTTCGCCGGTGCTGCGCGATGTGCTTGGCGACGCCTATGAGCCGTTGCGCGTGTTTCACGTGAAACTCGCCGAGGAAGGGGAGCCGCGTGGGCTCATCGGCCCGCGCGACGTCGACATCATCTGGGAGCGGCATATCCTCAACTCGGCGGCGATTGTGCCGTTCGTGCGCGAGGCGACCGAAGGCGAGCGGTTCAAGACCGTGGCCGACGTCGGCAGTGGCGGTGGATTCCCCGGTCTGGTGGCAGCAGCGTGCCTGCCCGACCATGAGTTCACGTTGATCGAGCCGATGGAACGTCGCGTGGAATGGCTCAAGGAATGCCGTGACGCGATGGGGCTCAAGAACGTGAGCGTGTTCCGTGCCCGCTCCGAAGAGGTCATCGACGCCATGCGCCATGACCGCGACCTGCATCCGTACGCCGTGGTGACCTGCCGCGCCGTCGCCCCGATGACCAAGCTCGCTGGGTGGACGCTGCCGCTGCTGAAGCCCCACGGCAGGCTCGTCGCGCTCAAGGGACGTTCCGCCCAGGCGGAGATCGACAAGGCCGCCAAGGAGATCGGCAAGCGCCGCGGCGTGAATCCGAGGGTCGTCGAGGCCCAGGTCGGACCCGGTCTGGAGCCGACGCACGTGGTGCTGGTCGATAAGCGATAGGGGTGCGGTTTTCCACATTTCCACAGGTCGAACAAAGTTATCCACATTGTCAACCGAACGGTGGCTGTGCCGAAGAACGTTGATATATTGAGGATTTGAAACCAACGAAAACAGTCCGTCCACAGCCAGAGAATCGAGTTATCCACACTTATCCACATTTTTGTGGATAAGTGGGCAGTGCTGGAATCCGATCCCGAATGGGGTCGGATTCCAGCATGTTGTGTTGTCAAGGAGAGGTCATGGCCGATAATCAGAATCCGATGGAGTCCGCCGAACAGACCATCAGGCGCATCTTCGCCGAGGGGGAGTCGCCGGTCGGTGCGGAGATCGCATTGGAGTCCAATCGTTACGCCAAGCTGCAGCAGCAGAAGTTCCCGAAGCCGTCCCGGACGCGTCTGATCGCCATCGCGAACCAGAAGGGCGGTGTCGGCAAGACCACGTCGACGGTGAACCTGGCGGCCGCGCTGGCCGAGCACGGGATGCGCGTCCTGGTCATCGACATGGATCCGCAGGGCAATGCCTCCACCGCATTGGGTGTGAGCCACGCCTCGGGGGAGCCGTCCGTGTACGACGTGCTCGAAGGCCGTCTCACGCTGGCCGAGGCCATGCAGCCGTGCCCCGACTTCGACAACCTCGACGTGGTGCCTGCCTCCATCGATCTGTCCGGCGCGGAGCTCGAGGTCGCCGACCTGCCGAACCGCAACTCCCTGCTCAAGGAGGCCGTCGACAAGTTCCTCGGGGAATCCGAGCATCACTACGACTACGTGTTCATCGACTGCCCGCCGAGCCTCGGTCTGCTCGTCATCAACGCGATGTGCGCCGTGCACGAGATGCTCATCCCGATTCAGGCGGAGTACTACGCGCTCGAAGGTCTCGGCCAGCTCATCAACACGATCGGCCTGGTCCAGGACCACTTCAACCCGAGCCTGACCGTATCCACGATGCTCATCACGATGTTCGACCGCCGCACGCTGCTGAGCCGTGAGGTGTACAACGAGGTGAAGAAGCACTACCCGTCCATCGTGCTCGACACGACGATCCCGCGCACGGTGAAGATCTCGGAGGCACCGAGCTTCAGCAAGAGCGTCATCGTCTACGACCCGCACGGCATGGGCGCCATCTCCTACGGCGAGGCCGCGCTGGAGATCACCCGCCGTTCCGAAAACGTATTGGAAGCCATCGCGACCAGGATGAAGGAGGCCTGATATGTCATCGAAATCCCGTCTCGGCAAAGGCCTCGGCGCGCTGTTCCCTGAACTGCCGGGGGAGGACTCTCCGGAGGAGAAGCCCAAGCACGACATTCCCCAGCGTAGGAAGCTGGAGGTGAAGCCCGTCTCTGTTTCACGTGAAACCAAGAAGAAGAGCGAGCCGAAGTCCTCCTCCAAGCCGAAGAAGCAGCATCGCGCCGCA
This sequence comes from Bifidobacterium sp. LH_419, assembly GCF_056356955.1. Taxonomy (NCBI): domain Bacteria; kingdom Bacillati; phylum Actinomycetota; class Actinomycetes; order Bifidobacteriales; family Bifidobacteriaceae; genus Bifidobacterium; species Bifidobacterium sp. LH_419. Next base: position 16,718 of record NZ_JBKEVG010000018.1, on the reverse strand, counting down.
ATGCCGGCGCTGAGCGACATCGCCCACCCGAGCGACATGTTCTTCAACGACACCGTCACCGGCGCCGTCGTGGAGAAGCCGATCCAGTCGTCGATCACCTCCCGCCAGTCCCCGTTGGAGAAGGCGACCGAACAGCATGTTTCACGTGAAACCGCGAAGAAGGAAAGCGACGAGAAGCCGGAGCTGAAGCCGGTTGAGGGCGGCTATCTGGCCGAGCTCAAGCTGTCCGACATCGGCCCGAACACCCACCAGCCGCGTACTGTCTTCGATGAGGACGATCTCAACGAACTGTCCGCCTCCATCAAGGAAGTCGGCGTCCTCCAGCCGATCGTCGTGCGGAAGCGTCCCGCCGCCCAGATCGAGGCGGCCCGCAAGGCGCAGGAAGGCCATGAGCCCGCCAATCAGTTCGACGGCCGCATGGACAGCCCGTACGAGCTCATCATGGGCGAACGCCGTTGGCGTGCCTCGCAGCTCGCCGGACTGGAGACGATCCCCGCCATCGTCAAGACGACCGCCGACGACGACATGCTGCGCGACGCCCTGCTGGAGAACCTGCATCGCGTCGCCCTGAACCCGCTCGAAGAGGCTGCCGCCTACCAGCAGATGATCGACGAGTTCGGTCTGACGCAGGCGCAGCTCTCCAAGTCGGTCTCCAAGTCGCGTCCGCAGATCGCCAACACGCTCCGACTGCTCAACCTTCCCGCCGGTGTGCAGAAGAAGGTCGCCGCCGGCATCCTCACCGCCGGCCATGCGCGTGCCCTGCTCGGACTCAACGACCCCGAGGCGATGGACAAGCTCGCCGTCCGCATCATCGCGGAAGGCCTGTCCGTGCGCAGCACCGAGGAGATCGTCGCGATGGCGAACCTCGACGACAAGGAACCGAAGAAGCCGAAGGCGCGCAAGAACGATCCGTGGGCCGGTTCGCCGATCAAGAGCAATCTGGAGGACCGCTTCGACACCAAGGTCTCGATCAAGGGCACCCCGAAGCACGGCCGCATCGAGATCGTCTTCTCGTCCCCCGAAGACATGGACCGCATCCTAGGCCTCCTCATGCCCAAAGACAACAAAAAGGACGACTGGCGCTAATCCCCGGACATGCGCCTACGACGCATGACAGCATTCTTGGCCCCCTCTGACGAGGGGGCTCCCGGCGGAGCCGGGTGGGGGAGAGACCCGCGGCCGTAGGCCGCAAAGAACTGAATCGGCCTTCGGTCGATACTATTTCTCCGCGGCCTGACGGCCGCTCTTCTTCTCTCCCTCCGGCCGCCTGCGGCGGCCACCTCGTCCGTAACAACGGACAGCCTGCGGCTGGCCTCATATCGGCTCGCCTGTCGGCTCGCACATCGCCTACAAACGCCTCCGGCGTTTGCTTTACGGCGATGTCCCGTCAGAGGGAGGCAATCGGGTTAGCATCTTCCTAATGCGGCAAGACGCTCCTTTGTCGTGCGGTCGATTACCGTGCATACTTCGTAGAATCGTGTGTCCACATCGTGATTGCTGAATCTGACGACCTGTATTCCCTGTTGGTTCAGCAATGCCGTGCGTTGATTATCCTGATTACGTTGGGATTGCGCGTAGTGTCCACCTCCATCCAATTCGATGGCCAACTGGGCTTTGGCGCAATAGAAATCGACGATGAAATCAGCGATAGGCTTCTGACGTTGCCACCGGACAGGCTGACCTCGTAGAAATTCGTACCACAGCTTCCGCTCCCACGGCGTCATATTGCGACGCAGGGAACGCGCATTGGCCACATTGCCGCGATTATATTCCTTCACACGATTCCAGCGTAGTCATCCTCGGCGAGTAGAAGAGGATTATCCGTCACGCGTAATCCGATATGCCTCCCTCTGATGAGGGAGGTGTCATCGCGAAGCGATGACGGAGGGAGAGAAGGGGAGCGGCCGTGAGGCCGCGGGGAAATTGTATCGGCCGTAGGCCGATTCCGTTTTCGCGGCCTGACGGCCGCGGTCTCTCCCCCACCCGGCTTCGCCGGGAGCCCCCTCGTCAGAGGGGGCCAAGTGGTTCGGTTCTTGCCTCAGTCGGCGAGGTAGTCTTGGGCGTCGAGGGCGGCTCGGCAGCCCATGCCGGCGGCGCTGATGGCCTGGCGGTAGGTGCGGTCGACGCAGTCGCCGGCGGCGAAGATGCCGGGCGTGTACGTGCGCGTGCTCGCGCCGTCCACGAGAATGTAGCCGTCGTCATCCTTCTTCACCACATCGCCGGTGAACGCGGTCGCGGGGGAGTGGCCGATCGCGACGAACACCGCCGCCGTGTCCAGCGTGCCGGTCTCGCCGGTCACCGTATCGCGGATGTCGACGGACGTGACGCTGCCGGCCGCCGGTGCGGCCGCGGGCAGCGTCACGCCGCCCAGCGCGTTGCCCAGCTTGAGCGGGAAACCTGCCGCGCTAGCGCCGTTCGCGTCGGCGGTCTTGTCCGCGCCACCGGCGAGACCGAGGCCTCCTGTTTTGCCGGCGTTCAGGGTGATGCCGTTGATCGGCTTGAGGGAGAGCGAGGTCGGGAGGGAGGACGTCGCGGAGGGTGCGGCGTTCGCACCGGTGACGTCCACGGCCGCGGCGCCCGCGCCGGCGGCACCAGCACTATCGGTTCCCGTGGTGCCGCCGTGGATGGCGGTGACGACGGTGTTGGTGAGGAGGGTGAGTTTATCGTTTGCGCGGGCGCGTTCCACCATGATCGCGGAGGCGCGGAACTCGTCGCGACGATGGATCAGCGTGACCGACGAGCCGAATCGCGTCAGATACAGCGCCTCCTCGAACGCGGAATCACCGCCGCCGACCACGACGATCGGCTTGTTCCTGAAGAAGAACCCGTCGCAGGTGGCGCAATAGGAGACGCCGTGACCGGAATACTCCTCCTCGCCGGGCACGCCCAGTTTGCGGTAGGACGATCCGGTTGCGACGATCACCGCGCGGGATTCCAGCACGTCGCCGGAATCCAACGTGACGCGCTTGATGCCGTCCGTGGCGGCGTTCTCGCCGCCGGTCGCATCATCGAGCGCGATCGAGGTGACGTCCTCATGAATGAACTCGGTGCCGAAACGCTCCGCCTGGGCGCGCATCGCGTCCATCAGATCGGGGCCGAGAATACCGTCCGGGAACCCGGGGAAATTCTCCACTTCGGTGGTGTTGACGAGCTGGCCGCCGGGGGCGAGGGCGCCGGTGACGAGCACCGGGCGCAAGCCGGCGCGACCCAGATAGATGGCCGCCGTGTAACCGGCCGGCCCCGAACCGATGATGATCACGTTATGCACAGTCATACTGACAGCCTAGCCAAGGGGGTTCTCTCCCTCAGTCGGCCAAGAGGGGCCGATAAAGAAAGCCTCCCTCTGAGGAGGGAGGTGTCATCGCGAAGCGATGACGGAGGGAGAGAAGAAGAGCGGGCGTCAGGCCGCGGAGAAATAGTATCGGCCATAGGCCGATTTAGTTTTTCGCGGCCTGCGGGCGCGGTCTCTCCCCCAGTCAGCCTTCGGCTGACAGCCCCCTCGTCAGAGGGGGCCGAAAACGGGGTCACTCAGCGGTAGTAGGCGGCGGTGACGTTGATGTATTCGATGTCGGATTCGGCGGAGCCGTTGGTGGAGGCGCCGTTGGAGTCGTTGGACGTCTCGTTGTTGGACGTGTCGCCGAACGGCACGTTCTCCAGGTTCTTCTGGCTCGGCCACTGGTTGTTCTTGTCGACGCCGCTGTCCGCCGGGTTGGTGTTGCTGTGCATGAACGTCAGCACCGCGAACACGAGTGCCGCGACGATGAGCACGCTGGCGACGATGACCACCACCACCGTCGTGGTCATCTTGCCGAACAGACGCTGCTTCGCGAGATTATCGCCGTCGCCCTGGGCGGCATCGGCCTGCACCGGAGACTCCTTCGGGGTGAAGCTCGGCGGCTGCTGCATCGACGCGTCCGGCATGGCGACGCCACGCGCGTGCGGCGCAGGCGCGAACGCCACCGGCGTTCCGGCCGCACCATCATGTCCGATCGGCGCCATGTCGACGATCGTCGCGTCGGCGTCGGGAACGGGAATGCTCGGCGGAACGGCACCGGCGTTCGCGCCGGCAACGCCGTTCCCGGCCTGTGTTCCGATCGTTCCGTTCGCACCGGACGCACCGGACGCACCGGACGCACCGGACGCACCGGACGTCCCCGCCGCGGCAGGCGCGCCAGCGCCCAGGCCGCCGGCGACGGCCGTACCGGCCGCACCAGCGCCCGCAACCGGGGCTCCCGCACTCGCCGCACCGGACGCCGCGCCCGCGCCAGCGGTACCGGCGGCCGGAGCAGCGGACTTCGCCTTCATCTCGTGACGCACCGACGACACGTCGATCGCCTCGGTGGCCATGTTCGGATCGACGAACACGGGGATACGCGTGGTTTCCTCGCCGGGATTCGCGCCGGACGGCATCGTCGGCAGCGCCTGCGTCTGGAACGAGAACTCGTGGAACAGGTCGTCGCCCTGATAACCCTGATAACCCTGATAACCCTGATACCCCTGATAGTTCTGATAACCGGAGTCGTCGGAAGCCGGACGTTCGGGCAGCGCCGGCATGCGCATCGGCTTGCCCTTCGCGTCGGTGGGCAGACGGCCCGGCTGGTCGCCGAGCACGCGCGGCGAATAGTTGTCGAACGCGGCCTGCATTTCGGCGAACGTCTGCTTGTTCTGCTCGGCCACCACCTGTTCGGCGTGACGCGCGGCCTCCGCCTCGGTGAGCGGGCGGTGGATGGTGAGGTCCGGCAGCTTCTCGGTCGTGACCACGTGATGCGGCAGGCTGGTCAGATGCTCGTTGCGCATGTCGCGCACATGCACGGTGGCGATCGAGCCGGCACCGGCGTCGGACGGCAGCGCGATGTCCTGATCGGTCAGGTCGGTGAGCGGCTTGCACTCGCCCAGCAGCGCGGTCAGCTCGCTCAGCGTGAGCATCGGCTCGCTGCGGCGGCCGTCCTCCTTGGTGAGCTCCAGGCCGCGGGACAGAATCACGTGGAATTCGCCGGGGATGTCGCCGATCGACGCAAGATCGTACGTCGTGTTCAGCGAGGTCGGGCGGCGCGTCAGCATCGCGTACAGCACGGACGCCAGCTGACGGATGGCGAGCTGTTCGCCCTGGATCGTCTTGGGGGCCTTCGTCGGTTCGACGAGCAGGCCGGCCAGCGGCGCATCGGCGATCTCGATGCCCTGCACGGAGATGCGGATCGTGTCGGTGGACAGACGCGGCTGCTCCAGCGCGGTCGCGATGGTCGCGGTTTCGGCGATGATCGAACGCATCGCCTCGAAGCTGATCGTGCCGCGGGCCGGTCCGTTCAGATATTCGGTGAGGGACAGGCCGCTTTCCACGCGCGTGACGAGCACGGCGGCGTCGCCCGAACGGCGGAACTGCAGCACCGGCGTGATGCCGCTCTTGCGGCCGAGCTGCGTGGCCAGCGACGACACGTCCTCCAGCGTGCCCGGATCCGTGAGCACGAACAGCTGGCAATCGTGGGCGAGCACGCGGTCGTTGGCCCTCCAAGCCTGCACACCGGGCTCGTCACGAAGCAGCGTGACCAGGGTATAGCGGTTGAAAAGCGTGTCTCCCAGCTGAGGCTTCATAGTTTCTTCGACTCCGTAATGCGTAAGCGCTTCGACGCCACCATACGAGTCGATGGCGCTGCTGTCATTCTAATCATGGGGATGGTCGAAAAGGAAGGCGTCGTCACGGCATCATCGCATCATGTCGCCGTCGCCGAACCGTCGCCGGACCATCACCGGCGGCGCAGCACGCGCGCGGACGCCGACCGCACGATCGCGGTGAACTCCTCGCAACGTAGCACGACGAGCATCACCGCGTACACGACCGCCGTGACCACCGTCGTCAGCGCGCAGAAGCCGAACGCCTGGAACCAGTTGAGACGGTCGTCGCGCATCGACGCGCCCAGCAGCGCCATGGCCGGATCGGTGAGCAGCCACGCGACCAGACCGGCGACGACCGCCGCCAGCAGCGCCTTCAGATACGTGACCGCGATGCGGCGGCCGTCCAGACTGCCGGCGAAGCGGCGTCGCAGCATCATGACCAGCGAGGGGAAGCTCAGCAGGTAGCCGACCGTCATCGCGAGGCCCACGCCGGCCGTCCAGTAGCGGGCGGGCGCGAGCAGCATCACGGCGATCTCGAACACGACCTGGATGACGCTCACCTGCAGCTGGAACAGGAACGGGTGACGGCCGTCCTCGAACGCGAAGAACGTGCGCTGGATGAGCAGGTAGGCGCTCGTGAGCGGCAGGCCGAGCGCCAGCGCGACCATCGGCCCGGCGATCAGCTTCGCCTCGGGCACGTTGACGCTGGGCAGCAACGCGATCGTGATCGGCACCGGCATCACGACGATCGCCATCGTGAAGTACATCATCATCACGCCGACGTTGCGCAGGGCCCCGCTCAGGTCCTCGCGCGCCTCGTCGAGGTTGTGCGCGGCGACCGCGCGCGAGATCTTCGGGAAGATCGCGGTGCCGACCGACACGGCGATCAGCGAATACGGCAGGATGTACAGCGTGAACGCGTTCTGGTAGGAGCCGTTGCCGGCGATGCCGTACAGGTCGTTGCCGGCGAACGGGGCGCCGTTGGTGATGCGCGCGTTGACGATGTTCGCGAGCTCCTGCACGCCCATCACGCCGACGCTCCACGCGGCCACCGGGCCCATCGCCTTGAGGCCGATGCCGCTCACGCCCCACTGCGGACGGTAGTGCAGGCCGAGGCGCATCAGCGGGACGAACAGGATCACCGCCTGGAACGCGACGCCCAGCGTCCACGTGCCGGCCGTGAGCATCACCTTGCCGGTGGTCCAGAACTCGAGCGGCGCGCGTGAGGCGGGGCCGAACAGGAACAGGAACATCGTGAAGCCGGCGCAGCTGATCACGTTCGCGCCGACCGAGCTCCACGCGTAGGTGACGAAGTTGTCCTTTGCGGCGAGAATCTGGCCGAGCACCGTGTACAGGCCGTAGAAGAAGATCTGCGGCATGCACCACAGCGTGAACGCGTTGACGAGCGCGCGCTCCGCCGGGCCCCAGCTGTTGTCGAGGTACAGCATCGTGAGCAGCGGGGTGGCGAGCATCATCAGCAGGGTCATGCCGGCGAGCATCGCGATCGCCAGGGTGATGAGCTTGTTGAGGCGGTCCTGCGCGTCATGCTCCTTGAGCGTGCGCACGATCTGCGGCACGAGCACCGCGTTGAAGATGCCGCCCGAGATCACGGTGAACAGCACCTGCGGGATCATCGCGCCCGTCTGGTAGGCGTTCGCGGCGATGCCGGTCGTGCCGAGGCACGCGGCGAGCAGGATCGTGCGGATCTGGCCGGTGATGCGTGAGGCCATCGTCCCCGATGCCATGATCAGGGAGTTGCGGCCGACGTTGGAACTCATTCGTCGGGGTCCTTCTTACGGTTGAACTGTCGCCACAGGCCGAGCGCGCCGAGCGCCACGGCGAGGCCGATGATGATGAAGCCGGTCTTGTCGCTGATCTTGAGCACGCAGTTGATCGCCGTGTCCTGCGAACCGCCGAACGTGCCGCCGTTGCGGTCCTGCAGCGAGACGTGCGCGGTGGCCGAACCGGAGGTCGCGGCGCGCAGCGTGAACGTCACCTGCGCCTCGCCGCGCGCCGGGATCGTCACCGTGTTGCGGCGCGACGTGACGATTTCCGGCGAATCGGTGATCGAGAAGACGCGGATCGTGACCGGGTAGGGGGTGGCGTTGCTGACGGTCACCGGCATCGTCGCGGTTTCCGAGACCATCGTCACCGTCTCGGACGGCGTGAGGCTCACGCCACCGAGCACGTCGTTGGCGAGCTGTTGCGCGCCGCCCACGGCCGTCATCGATGTGGTCGTGTCGACGCCTGCCGAGCCGCCGTCGATGGAGAGGGCGTGCAGCGCGAGTTCCGCGTGCGCGGCGAGCAGCCGCTCGACCCACGCGTTGGCCGCCGTGCCGCCGGCGGCCGCGCGTGAGGCCGTGCGTTTCGCGTCCTGCCGCGCCAGCGCCTGTGCGTCGTCCGTCGCGTCGCCGCCGTCGAGGATGCTGTCGCGGAAGCGCGTGATGTCGCCGCGTCCTGCGGACAGCGAGGCGATCACGTTCGTCACGTCCGAGGAGTCCGCCGCGGACATGCCCGATTCTGCGGGCACGGCCGCGCGCGCGTCGTCGCCGGTCACGTAGGGATCGGCGTGCTCCAGAGCGTCGAAGTCGGTGGTTTTGAGCCAGGACGCCGATTCGACGGCGCTCATGAACGCGTCCACGGTGGAGGCGTCCGTGTCGGCGGAGAAGCAGACGAGCAGGTTGCGTTCGTTGTACGGCTGCTCCATCTGGTAGAACGCGCTCTGCGCGACGAAGCGGGCGAGACGGCCCGCCATCGTCGACTCGGCCGTGGCCTTCGCGTTCGTGGCCTTGCCTTTGGCGAGGTTGCTCAGTTCGCGCTGTTCGACGAGCACGGTCACGTCGCCGGCGTCGGTCGGCACGATCGCGGTGCCCGTGTGCACGGTGTCCGTTTCGGACGATTCGAAGTCATGCGTGGAGATGACGGTCGTGTAGCCCTGGCGGCGGGCGGCGGTGAGCGCGTCGAGCGTCCACTGGCCCTGGCCCTGCCAGGCGATCGTCTGCGACGTGGCCTTCTGGTCGCCGAGCGCCGCACGGTAGTCGGCGAGGGCGGCGTCCGCGTTCCACGCATCGTCGGTGATGCCGGCGCTCGTGTAGCGTGCCGCGGCGTTCTCCTGCGCCGCGTAGGCGGTGATGTCGAAGCTCGCGGGCTGCATGATCGCCTTCGTCTGCGGCGGCATCGCCAGCGCGTCCAGATACGTGGGGTCGGCGATGGTCTGCAGCGAGGAGTGCTTCGAGATGGCCTGTTCGAGCGCATGGTCGAAGTGCGTGTGGTCGCCGTCCAGCACGGCCGCGCCGGTGGAGGTGGCGGAGGAGTTCGTGGAGCCGTCGGTGTCGGCGTCAGCGTCGGTGACGAGCTTCGTGAGCGTGTCCGCGTCGGCGGTCCAATGGTCGCTGGTCAGCGGCATCGCCATCGTGATGTTCATCGCCGGCGTGTTCGCGTTGTCGAGTCCGGCGGCCGAACGCGTCAGGAACGTGTGGACCTCGACGTTCGCGTCGTCGTGGCTGTACGTGACGAGCAGCGGCTTCGGACCCCAGTTGAGCATCTGCGTGAGGGCGTCCGCGCCGGCGTCCTGATCGATCGTGACCGTCGCGCTCTGCTTCGGCTGCAGCGCGGGCACGGACGCCGAGCCGAGGCTCGCCGGCGCGGGGATCGGACTGTCGGACTGCGCCCACTCCTGCATGTCGGTGCGGGAGGTGAACGTGAACATCGGATTCGTCTCGAGCGTGACCTCGCCAGCCGCCCACGCGGAGTCACCGGTGTTCGTGACGGTCGCCTTGAGATGGAAACCGGACGTGTCGGTGACGACCGCGGTCATCTCGGTCAGCGCGAGCGTCTGCGTGGCGGTCGCGTCGGAGTCGTCATCGGTCGTGCCGGTGCTGTCCGTGCCGGTGCTCGTCGACTGTGCGGATTGCGTGGCGGTGCCGTTGTCGCCGTCGGCGGCGAAGGCGGTGGCCGGCGGCAGCACGGCACCTGCCACGACCGCCACGGCACCTGCCACGACCGCCACGGCGATCAGCAGACCCGTCAGAATGCGCCATGCCTGGATGCGTCGTAGGGGGGCGTATGGAATCACTCGTTTGCCTGCCTGTTCAGTTTCCGGGAGTAGAGCCATGCAATCTTGCGCTCATTAGGGTAGCTGAGCACATCGTCCAAGTCCTTGAAATCCACCCAGATCGCGTCCTCCGCCTCATGATCGGGGTCGCCTTCCACGGTGAGGTCGCCGCCGATCTGCTTCAACGCGAAATGATGGACGAGCTTGTGCACGCGCTGCGTCGTGCCGGTGAACCAGTAGTCGATCGTCGCGATCGACTCGACCACCTCACCGAGGATGCCCGTCTCCTCGTGCACCTCGCGCACGGCCGTCTGCTGCGGCGTCTCGCCCTTCTCGATATGGCCCTTCGGCAGGCACCATTCGAGGTGGCCGCTGCGCGAGTGGCGGGCGATGATCGCCACCCGACCGCGCTCGTCGAACACGAGTCCGCCGGCCGAATACTCGCGCACGACGGGCAGCTCCTGCGCGTCGAGCGAGGCGAACGTCGTCGGGCCGTCGGACGTGCGTTTGCGCGGCATCATCGCCGGTGTCGGGATGCGCGGGTTCGTCGCGGCCGCGTCCGGCGTCGCGGCGTCCACGGTGGTCACCGTGACGCCGCCCGCCGGCTCGACCGTGACCGACGCCGTGACCGACGTCTCGACGCGCGTCGTGATGCGCTGGCCGCTGGGCGTCGTGTCGGAACCGGTGACGCGCACGCGCGCGAACACGGTCGCCGGAGTTGGCGTCGACATCGGCGTCGCCTTCGCCGCCTCCCGCGCGACCACCGACGCGACCGTCTGCGCCGTGTCGAGCGTGCCGGCGGTGTCGATGATGTCGCTCACCATCGGCGGTTCCGGCACGGCTGCCGGTTCGGTCCGCGCGGTCGCGGAAGCGGGTTTCGGTGATGGCGTGACGGGCGCGGGAACGGGCTTCGGACGGGATTGTGACGTGTACATGAGCACGTCGTCGTCATGGCCGTTTTGGGTATGGTTGACCGCGGCATCGTCGGCATGCTCCAGCATGCGCGCAAGGTCCGCGGGCGTAATCATGCCTTCCACCTTACTCAAGTCCCTGTGCATGTCGAGTAACGGTATGCTGGTAGCGACAGATACCAAGACGATGCACCGTGACCGATGCGCGGCGTATGAACCGTGTCCGAAAGGATTGGCGTGGATTTCGAAGTTTGGCCTGAAGCCATTGAATTGGGTCGCATGTTCGCCGCCGAAGGCTACGAGCTGGCGTTGGTGGGCGGGCCCGTGCGCGACCTGCTGCTGCATCGCCGCAGCCACGACCTCGACTTCTGCACGTCGGCGCGCCCCGAGCAGTTCGAGCCGATCCTGCGCCGCTTCGGCCACGACGGCTTCTGGGACATGGGCCGCAAGTTCGGCACGCTGGGCGCGATGCGCCGACGCGACGACGGCACCGAGGTCAAGGTGGAGGTCACCACCTACCGTTCCGACACCTACGATCCGGATTCGCGCAAGCCGGAGGTCCAGTACGGCGACACGTTGGAAGGCGACCTGTCCCGCCGCGACTTCACCGTCAACGCGATGGCGCTGCGCGTGCCCGACCTCGAATTCGTCGACCCGTTCGGCGGCGCGAACGACCTCGCGAAGGGCGTCCTGCGCACGCCGGTCGACCCGCGCCAGTCGTTCGACGACGATCCGTTGCGCATGATGCGCGCCGTGCGCTTCGTCGCCCAGCTCGGCTTCTCCATCGAACCGGAGACCGCCGAGGCAATCAGCGCGATGACCGAACGCATCTCGATCGTGTCCGCCGAACGCGTGCGCGACGAGCTCACCAAGCTGCTGCTCTCCGACCGCCCGCGCGCCGGCATCGAGGCGCTCGTCGAATCCGGGTTGGCGGACATCGTCCTGCCGGAGATCCCCGCGCTCGAACTGCAGATCGACGAGCATCACCGCCACAAGGACGTGTTCGAGCACACGATGATCGTGCTCGACCGCGCCGTCGCGCTCGAAACCGGCGAGGACGGCCCGGTGCCGCGCCCCGACCTGACGCTGCGTCTCGCCGCGATCATGCACGACGTCGGCAAGCCGAAGACGCGCCGGTTCGAACCGGGCGGCAAGGTGAGCTTCCACCATCACGACGCCGTCGGCGCGAAGCTGACGCGCAAGCGCCTCAAGGCGCTGCGCTTCGACCACCACATCGTCGACGACGTGAGCGAGCTCGTCAACCTGCACCTGCGCTTCCACGGCTACGTGGACGAGCCGTGGACGGACTCCGCGGTGCGCCGCTACGTGAAGGACGCCGGCCATCTGTACGAGCGGCTCAACCGTCTGACCCGTGCCGACGCGACCACGCAGAACCGCCGCAAGGCGCGCATCTTCGCCGAGGCGATGGACGAGATGGAGGCCCGCGTCAAGGAGCTCAAGGAGAAGGAGGACTTCGACGCGATCCGCCCGGATCTGGACGGCAACGAGATCATGTCGATCCTCGGTCTCGAGCCCGGCCCGATGGTCGGCCAAGCCTACCGCCACATGCTCGAATACCGCCTCGATAACGGCCCCGTAGACCACGACACCGCCGTCGAAGAGCTGAAGAGATGGGCGAGTGAGTAGACTCGGCCCCCTCTGACGAGGGGGCTCCCGGCGGAGCCGGGTGGGGGAGAGAAAGAAGAGCGGCCGTAGGCCGCGGGAAACATGGAATCGGCCTTTGGCCGATGCGTTTTCCCCGCGGCCTACGGCCGCTCGAGTCTCTCCCTCCGACCGCCTGCGGCGGCCACCTCCCTCATCAGAGGGAGGCAGATAATCGATCAGTTGATCTCGGTGTGCTTGTCGGCTTTTCTCAGGCCGGCCTGCTGCATGGCCTCGACGGTCTTGCAGCCGTCGAAGTCCTTGATTGTGTCGCCGTGCTTCTTGACTTCCTTCTCGGAGTTCAGGTTGTTGAACGTGGCGCCGATCACCACGTCGACGAGACGATCCTGACGGTCATCCATCACGAGCACCGCGTCCGGGATGTACTCCTTGACCGTGTACGCCGGGTTGATCGCGTTCACGCCGAAGTAGATGGTCGTGCGGGTCACCTTGGCGCTCGTGTACGAGTCGATGGTGCGCACGTCGAACTGGCGGTCCTTGAGCGCCTCGCCGACGGCCGCGCCCAGGCCGGTGAACTCGGTGCCGTTGCGCACGCGCAGGATCACCGAATTGTTGTCCGCCCACTTCATCGCGGTGCCGTCCTCGTTCTTCGCGGCGCACGGCACGGCCACGCCGTAGTTCGGCTTCGTGGCCTTCTTGGCCTGCTGATCGACCTGGATCACGCCGGTGAAGAACAGCGTCGCGACGATGAGCACGACCACGAGAATCGCGCCGGTGATGGAGAACACGATCTTCTGACGGCGTAGCACATACGCCTTGCGTGCCTCGCGCTCGTCATACTCTTCGGCCATTCGGTTCCCTTTCCTTCGCTGCCTGACTTACGCAGTGCCTATTTACCTTAGCGTGCAACCGTGACGCTGACCGACGGGACGGCGGGCGCTTCGGCCGCGATGATGCGGTCCACCGCCTTCGACCGTTCCCATGCGGCGATCACGTCACGGCGGATGGACGGCGTGGGCGTGAACGCCACGACGGACGGCCCCGATCCGGAGACGAACGCGTGGCTCGCGCCCGCCGCCAACGCCTCGCGGATCGCGGCGCCGGAGCGCGGATGCAGGCTGACCGCCGCCTTCTGCAGGTGGTTCCGGTCGCCTTCGCCGGCACCTACCACGTCGAATTCGCCGTACACTTCGGGCGTGCTCAGCTGCGCCTGGTAGGCGCCGACGAGCAGCGATCCCGTATACCCCTGTTCGCGCAGTCCGCGCGCCGCATCGGAATCGTCGGGAATCGTCTCGATGATCTCGCCGTATCCGGTGCCGCGCGCATAGCCGCCGGCCACGCAGAACGGCATGTCCGCGCCGAGCGTCGCCGCGACCTCGCGCAGCCGGTCGAGCGGCCAGTCGAGCTCCCACAGCGCGTTCAGCGCGAGGATCGTCGCCGCGGCGTCCGCCGATCCGCCGGCGAGACCCGCGCCGACCGGAATGCGTTTCTCGATCGTCAGCGCGACGTCCGGTTCGCGGCCCGCCGCCTCGGCCATCGCGAACAGGGCGAGCACGGCGTGATTGCGGCGCATGTCCGCCGACGATGACGCGAGGTCGCCGAGATGCTCGCCGCCCAGGTCGAGCGAGAATCCGGCGCCGGCCGGTTTCGCCGTGGCAGTGACCGTGTCGGTCAGACTGACCGCGCAGTAGATCGTGTCGAGCTCGTGGCGTCCGCCCCACTCGGCGTGGGAGGGACCGACCTCGAGCGTGAGATTCGTCTTCGCCGGACAGTCGACGCTCACCGTGACGGGCGTGCTCATCGCGACGCCTCCGCCGCGTCGCCGTCGGCATGCGCGTCGTCGCCATCGCCGGAAAGCCGCATGACCGCCTCGGCCAACGCGGTGAACTCGTCGATGGTGAGGGTCTCGCCGCGACGTGTCGGATCGATGCCGGCCGCCTCGAACGTGCCGGCGGGAACCGTCTTCTTCAACGCGGCGTGCAGGGTCTTGCGACGCTGGCCGAAGGCCGCGTCGATGAGACGGAACGTCTCCTTGCGCAGGGACTCGGCGTGCGCCGCGACCTCGTCGCCGGCGACGCCGTCGTGCCGCGTGCGCGTGAACGCGACCAACGCGGAGTCGACGTTCGGCGCCGGCCAGAACACGTTGCGGCCGATCGTGCCGACGCGCGAAGCCTCGCCGTACCAGGCGAGCTTCACGCTCGGCGTGCCGTAGATCTTGCTGCCGGGCGTGGCGGCGAGACGGTCGGCGACCTCCTTCTGCACCATCACGAGGAACGATTCGAGGTTCGCGAACCGTTCCAGCAGCGTGAGGATGATCGGCGTCGCGACGTTGTACGGCAGGTTCGCGACGAGCGTGAACGGCTCGTCGCCGGCGAAGTCCGGCAGGTTCGCGGGATCGACGGTGAGCGCGTCGCGGTTGACGACGGCGAACCGGTCCACGGCTTCCGGCATGAACTCGGCGATCGTGTCCGGCAGACGCTCGGCCAGCGGCGGGTCGATCTCGACGGCGGTCATGCGCGCGCCGGTCTCGAGGATCGCCAAGGTGAGCGAGCCGAGACCGGGGCCGACCTCGAGCACGTGGCTTTCCGGGCCGACGTGCGCCTCACGCACGATGCGGCGCACGGTGCCCGGATCGATGACGAAGTTCTGGCCGAACTTCTTGGTGGGGCTCACGCCCGCCTCGGCGGCGATGCGGCGGATGTCGGCGGCGCCGAGCAGATGGCCCGTGGCCGTCTCCTCGGCGGTTGCGGTGGGTTCAGTCGTCACGTCGTTCAATACACCTTCCGAAATGGGATTCACGATATCAGTACCAGCCCTGCTGCTCCCAGATGCGCTTGCAGTTGGTGGGCGTGCCGTAGCGCTGGGCGATGTAGCTCAGACCCCAGTCGATCTGCACGGCGCCGTCGTCCTGCCAGCCGGTGCCCATCTTCGAGCCGGGCAGCGCCTGCGGGATGCCGTAGGCGGAGGAATACGGGTTGGCGGCGTTCCAACGCCAGCCGGACTCCTTGTTCCACAGCCAGACGATCGCGTCCCATTCGGCGCCGGTCCAGCCGCGCTGGGCGGCGGCCGCGGCCGCGTAGGTCTGCGCCTGGGCGACGCTCGGGTGCCACAGGCGGCCCGAACCGGAGCTGGAGCCGCCGGAGTTGCCGCTGTTGCCGGAATTTCCGGAGTTTCCGGAGTTTCCGCTGTTGCCCGAGTTGTTCCCGGAGTTGCCGGAATTCCCCGAGTTGTTGCCGCCGGAGTTGTTGTTTCCGGAGTTTCCGCTGTTGCCCGAGTTACCGGAGTTCGAGCCGGAATTGTTGGAGTTGCCCGAGTTCGAGTTGCCCGAGTTGTTCGAGTTGCTGCCGGAGTTCGACTCGTTCTTCTTGTCGGAGGAATCGTTCTTGTCGGACTGGTCCTTGTCGTCGTTCTTGTTCGACGTGTTCGGCTTCGTGGACTGGTTCGAACCGGAATCGGCCTTGCCGCTGCCGGTGTCCTCCTTTGGCTCCTCGACCTTCTCCGGACCGACCGCGATGATCTGGTCGACCGCGGCCTTCGTCGTCGTCTCGCTGGCGAGCGTCTCGCTCTCCGCGACGCCGTCCACATAGGTCACGTCGAAGACCTGCTGGATCTCGCCGTTCTGGCCCTGCTGGCGGATTTCCGTCTGGCCGGATTCGAGCGAGGAATCGATGATCGTCTGCGTGGAGTACGGCACCGACTTGGTGCGCGTCTCCTGGCCGTGGGTCACGCGCCTGACGCGCAGGATCGTCTCGCCGCCGTCCTCTTCGACGCTGACGCGATCCTCCTTGCCCACGTTGATGCCCTTGGAATCGAGGATGGAGGCCGCCGGAAGCTTGCCGTTCGGCGCTTCGGACGACTTGCCGTCCGCGATGACCGTGACCGGGCCCTCCTTGTTGATGACGAGTCCGCCGGTCAGCTGGTTGTAGATGTTGTCGATGTCGACGGTGATCTTCGAGGCCTGCTTCTCGTTCGCCTTGAAGAATCCGATGAGCTGGTCGGCGCTGTCCGCCACCGTCCAGAACGGAATCTCCTCGCCGTCCACGTTCACGGTGGTCTGATAGGCGCTGCGCACGGTGACGACCGCATGGTTGGCGAGCGTGCTGCCGGACGAGGACTGCACGAGATCATGCGTCTTGACGCTGACGCCCTGCTCCTCGAGCAGACGGTCGACGCTCATCGCGTAGGTCTGGACGGTCGTCGTCTTGCCGTTCACCGTCAGCGCCACCGACTTGCGCGCGGAGAACGCGAACGTCGCCACACACGCCGCGAGCACCGTCACGACGCACACGGCCACACGGATACGACGCAACATCACGAATCGTTGCGGGGTCCACCGCCGTGCCATGCCATTACCTCGTTTCCCGCCCGCGATCGGTCCGGGCGCACTCGGTGCCCATCGTAGCGCACGGGCTATAGGAACCAAACGTGGTGTTTATGACCGGGGTTTGGCCTTGTGACAGTAGGCGTGTCGGGTTGGTTTTAACACGATGTCGCGTTAAAGACCGCCGGTTCGGCCGGCT
>NZ_JBKEVG010000017.1:0-47197 GCF_056356955.1 Bifidobacterium sp. LH_419 | reverse complement strand
CGGGAATCGGACTGGCAATCATTGACTATAAAGAAGTAAGTAGTACAACACACTCTTGAGTTCTCAAACCACCACCACGCCGACAGGCAGACCAACCCAACCAGAAGAAGGGGAATCAGCCCGCCGCGCCGAGCGGCAACAGACGAACAATCTACATGAACTCCCACCACAACGCAAACCCGCATGACAAAACCACGCCGAAATCGTTGCAACGACGGCGTTCCACCGGCGTGTCGCAACACGCACGAAACCACGCCGGAACCATCCTCCGACGCGCTCCGCGCGCCACCTCCCGCCAGCGGGAGGAAACACACCAACACACCACCCACAGAATAAACCCACGACGAGCGGCCCCACACACACAGTCCACACCACGGACACACCACGGGCGTATACCTGTGGGTATGACGAAGAAGATCGCAGTCCTGACCGGCGCAGGCATCTCCACATCCGCCGGAATCCCCGATTTCCGCGGTCCGGATGGCGTGTGGACCAAGCATCCGGATCAGATGAGCGTGTACGACATCGACGCGTTCCTCACCGACAAGGAAGCGCGCGAATACTCGTGGCGCTGGCAGAAGGAGTCGCCCGTGTGGAACGCACAGCCGGGCGTCGCGCACAAGGCGCTCGTCAAACTCGAGAAGGCGGGCATGCTCACGCTGCTCGCCACGCAGAACTTCGACGCGCTGCATGAGAAGGCCGGCAACAGCCCAAGCATCATCGTGAACCTGCACGGCACCATCGGCACCTCGCACTGCATGAAATGCCATGCGAAGTACAGCACGGCGGACATCATGGCCCGTCTTGACGAGGAACCGGATCCGCGCTGCCACCGCACGCTCAAATATCAGGGCGACATGCCCTGCAACGGCATGATCAAGACGGACGTCGTCTACTTCGGCGAGGCACTGCCCGACGGTGCGATGGAGAAATCCTACAAGCTCGCCTCGCAGGCCGACGAGCTGTGGGTGATCGGCTCGACGCTGGAGGTGTTCCCCGCCGCGAGCATCGTACCGGTCGCCGCGCAGGCGGGCGTGCCGATCACCATCATGAACATGGGCCGCACGCAGTACGACCGTCTCGCCGACCGCCTTATCCACGACGACATCGCCGTCGCGCTGCCGAAACTCGTCGACGAAACGATCGCCGCGAACAGCTGAACCACCGCAGACCGTATATCAACGCGTTTCTTAGGTACATACGACGTTCCCTAGGTAGGTGAATCGGCAAGAGGGGTGTTGCAACCATCACGTTGCAACACCCCTCCGCGTATGGAGCCGGACAGAACCTAGGAAACGGCCAACCTACCTAAGAAACGACATCGCTCCCAGCCAGCTCTCCCCAGTCGGCTCAGCCGACGGCCCAACCGCAATCGCACTCAGTAGATGCGCTTCGGCTGGAAGCCTTCGGCGCGCAACGCGGCGAGGATGCGGTCGATGTGGTCGGGGCCGTTGGTCTCGACGGTCACGCCGAGCGACACCGCGTTCGTGTAGTGGCCGGAAGCCTTGAACTGGTCGTGGTCGAGCGCGATCACGTTGGCGCGTTCGCGCGCGAGCAGCGAGGCGACCTTGACAAGCTGGCCCGGCGTATCCGGCAGCTCCACCTCGAAGTTCATGATGCGGCCGCGGGCGATCATGCCCTTCTGGATGACCGCGCCCATCGTCACCGTGTCGATGTTGCCGCCGGACATGATCGGCACGACCACGTGCGGGCCGGGAGCGGAGGCGAACTTGCGCGAACGCAGGTTGAGATGTTCGAGCGCGGCGAGCGACACCGCACCTGCCGCCTCGACGACCAGCTTGTGCTTCTCGAGCATGAGCAGAATCATCTCGTTGATGTCGCGCTCGGTGACGGTGACGAGATCGTCGAGGAACTCGTTGAGCAGCGCATACGGCAGATCGCCCGGATGCTTGACGGCGACGCCCTCGGCGGAGGTGACGACCTGATCCGCCTCGGTGACTCGGCCTGCGGCGAACGAGTTCTTCCACGCGGGGCTACCTTCCGGAATCGCGCCGATCACGCGCACTTCCGGCTTGAACGTCTTGATGGCGAGCGCGACGCCGGCACCGAGACCGCCGCCGCCAAGCGGCACGACCACGTCGGTCACGTTCGGCACGTCTTCGAGGATCTCCAGACCGATGGTGCCCTGGCCGCAGATGACCTCGTAGTCGTCGAACGGCGGCACGTAGATCATGCCTTCCTTCTCGCTCAGTTCGGCGGCGTGTGCGGCGGCCTCGTCGAAGACGTCGCCGTAGAGGACGACGTCGGCGCCATACGCCTTGGTGGCGTCCACCTTGAGCGGCGGGGTGATGGTCGGCATGCAGATCGTCGCTTTGGCGCCACGTTCGCGCGCCGCGTAGGCGACACCCTGCGCGTGGTTGCCGGCGGAGGCGGTGACGATGCCGCGCGCCAGCTCCTCGTCGGAGAGGGAGGCGATCTTGTTGTACGCGCCGCGGATCTTGAACGAGCCGGTGACCTGCAGGTTCTCCGGCTTGAGCAGAATCTCGTGTCCGGTCATCTCGCTCAGCGCGGGAGACGGGATGATTTCGGTGTGGCGCGCGGTCCCCTTCAACCGCTCGGCGGCCTTCTTGAGTTCGGCCGCATGGTCACGCTGCAATGCTTTGAGGACGTCTTTCTGTTCCATAGTGCGTATTGTAGGCGGGCACACGGCCGGAGCATGGCCGTGTGCCCGCCTAGCGAATCGACGCGAAATCGACGAGGAATCGACGGCGAACCGTCAAAGAACCGTCAGAGCCGCACGACGACGCCTTCCCACGGGTCGAGCTCGCGGTTGGCGAGCGAGACGACGGCGTGGGACGCGCCATAGGTACTGATCACGATGTCGTGCTCGGTGACGCCGTTGTCGACCAAGGCATACGCTTCGGCCGACAAATCGACGGTGCGGCCAGACAGGTTGACGGCGACGAGCAGCGTGCCGCCAGCCACTCCCGGTGCGCTTTCGAGCGAACGCGTGAACGCGTAGACGTTCGGGTCGTCCGCGTCGATCAGTGTCCAGTCGCCGGCCGCGACGACCGGATCGTCGTGCCGCAACGCGATGAGCCGCTTGTAGAACGCGTACACGGAGTCGGGGTCGTCGAATTCGGCGGCCGCGTTGATGCCGACATGGTTCGGATTGACGCCGATCCACGGTTCGACCGGGGCGTCGGGCGTGGTGAAGCCGGCGTACTTGGACGCATCCCACTGCATAGGAGTGCGGGCGTTGTCGCGGCTGATGAGTTCCAGCGACGCCATCATCGATTCGGCGGATTGGATCTTCGCTTCCTCGACGCGCTGACGGAACGCGTTAATTGATTCGAGATCCCTGTACTGGTCGAGCGACGTGAAGTGCGCGTTGGTCATGCCGAGCTCTTCGCCCTGGTAGATGTACGGGGTGCCGCGGTGCATGTGCAGGAGCAGGCCGAAGGCCTTGGCGGAACGCACGCGCGCCTCCTCGCTGGTGTCGTCGCCCCAACGGGACACGATGCGCGGCTGGTCGTGGTTGCAGAAGAACAGGCTGGCCCAGCCGGCGTTCCTGACGGCGGCCTGCTGGTTCGCCAGCACGCCGCGCAGCCACGGGGTGCGGAACGGGACGAGCTCCCACTTGGAGCGTCCTTCGCCTTCGCCCATGTGGTCGAAGAGGAAGAGCATGTCGAGTTCCTTGTTCGCCGGGTTGGTGATGTGCTCGTTGCGTTCCGGGGTGATGCCCGGCGCCTCGCCGACGGTCATGAAGCCGTCGCGCCCTTCGAACACCTCGCGGCGCATTTCGGCGAGGAACTCGTCCTGACGCGGACCGTCCGCGCAGAACGGGTTCGGGCTCGAGTAGCCTTCCTCGCCGACCGGAAGGTCCTCGAGTTCGGAGCCGGCTTCGCCGGGCAGGCGTCCGGACGCGTCGGTGCGCTTGGAGATCAGGGTGATGACATCCATACGGAAGCCGTCGATGCCGCGATCGAGCCACCAGTTCATCATGTCGTACACGGCATGGCGCACAGCCGGGTTCTCCCAGTTGAGGTCGGGCTGCTTCTTCGAGAACTGGTGCAGGTAGTATTCGCCGCGTTCCGGGCAGTACTCCCATGCGGAGCCGCCGAAGTAGGAGCCCCACTGGTTCGGTTCGGCACCGGGCGTGCCGGGCTCGAAGCCCGGACGCGCGGGACGCCACCAGTACCAGTCGGCGTGCGGGTCGTCGGGGTTCTTGGAGGCTTCGAACCACGCGTGCTCGTCGGAGGTGTGGTTGACGACGAGGTCCATCACGATCTTGAGACCGCGCTTGTGCGCTTCGGCGAGCAGCTCGTCCATGTCGTCGAGCGTGCCGAACAGCAGGTCGATGTCGCGGTAATCGGAGATGTCGTAGCCGTTGTCGTCCTGCGGGGACTTGTAGACCGGGGAGAGCCACAGCACGTCGACGCCGAGGTCGGCGAGATAGTCGAGGCGTGAGGTGATGCCCTTGAGATCGCCGAAGCCGTCGCCGTTCGTGTCCTGGAACGAACGCGGGTAGATCTGGTAGACCACGGCGTTCGTCCACCACGGGTTCGGGGTGGCGCCGTTCGTGCGGATGGCGTCGGGCAGGTTCTCACGGTTGAAAGCGGTCATCGTCGACTCCTTGGTAGGTTGCGTTCCTACCGAACAGGATAGGATTCCACGATTTTCATTCCCATCGGAAAGTCTTCCGGGCGCGGCGGAAAGAAATAGCGACAGGGCGTTCATGCGACGATGACCTCTCGCCGAAGAAGTCGGCGAGAGGTCATCGTGGTCTGAGGCGTCGTCCACTCCCGACACCCTTCGATTGCGGGTTCTCCGCTACTTGACCGCTCCACGCATCACGCCACCGATTACCCACTTCTGGGCGAAGACGTAGACGATGATGATCGGAGCCATGGCCATCAGGTAGCTGGAGAAAGCCATCGGATAGTTGGTGGCGAACTGGGAGCTGAAGACGTACTGAGCCAGCGGGATCGTCTGATTGGACTGGTCGGTCAGGACGATGAGCGGCAGGAGGAAGTCGTTCCACGCCCACAGCGCGGTGGTGATGGCGATCGTGGCGTTGATCGGGCTCATCAGCGGGAAGATGATCTTCCAGAAGATGCGCCACGTACCGGCACCGTCAATACGTGCGGCCTCCTCGAGCGAAACTGGAATCGACCGGATGAAGCCCGTCGCAATGAACAGGTTCGTGCCGAGACCCAGCACCATGTACAGCAGGATCAGGCCGACCTGATTGTCGAGATGCCACGAGCCCATCTGCTTGGCGATCGGCAGCATGACGACCGGGAACGGCACGAACATGGCCGCGATGAAGAAGTAGTACAGGAAGCGGAAGAACCGCTTGTCCATGTTACGGGCCACCGCATACGCAACGAACGTGTTGGTCAGAAGGGTCAGCACGACGGCGGCGACGGTGATGATCGCCGAGTTGAGCGCGGCCTTCGGATAGTTGACCTTGGCGGACGCGTCGGCGAAATTGTGCCACTCCCACGTGGTCGGCAGCGAGAACGTGCCGGCCTCGGCGGGGGTCTTCAGTGCGGTGACGATCGTGAAATAGAGCGGGATCAGGATCGTCAGGGACAGGACCGCGACGGCGGCCGTGAGCCACCAGTTGATGTTGTGGTCCTTGCGGAACTTCTCGGACTTGACACCCGACTTGACGGCGGATTCAGACACTGCGGCACTCATGACACTCACACCTTTTCCTTGCTGCCGAAGAACTTGAGCTGGATGAACGCGATGATCGCGAGGACGATGAAGAAGAGCACGGCGTTAGCGGTCTGGTACGCGTACTCGCCACCGGTCAGGCCGCCCTTCCAGATGAGATAGGTCACGGTCTCGGTGGCGGAGTTCGGACCGCCGTCGGTCAGGGCGACCACCTGGTCGAACGTGCCGAGCGCGTTCTTCATGGACAGGACGAGGTTGATGGTGAAGAACGGTCCGATCAGCGGGAAGGTGATCTTCCAGAACTTCTGCCAGGCGTTGACGCCGTCAAGCGCCGCGGCCTCGTAGATTTCGTCGTCGATTGTCTGCAGGCCGGCAAGGTACAGCAGCACGGAGTAGGCGACACCCTGCCAGACGGCGAGGAAGACAATCGGCACCCACGAATACTGCTCGCTGGTGATCAGCGATTCGGACAGCCATGCGATGCCAAGGGTTTTACCCAGGGCCGGCAGCGGGTTCATGAAGATGTACTTGAACACGTAGCCGATGACCAGCACGGACAGCGTGTAGGGCACGAAGAAGATCGCGCGGAAGCCGTTCTTGAACGCGATCTTGCCGTTCAGCGCGACCGCGACGAACATCGCGATGACGTTGATGAGGATGGTGATCGCCACGGCGATGAGGAACGTGAACAGATAGGCGTGGCCCACGCGGTTGTCTTGGAACAAGGCGATGTAGTTCTTGATGCCGATGAAGTCGTAGTCACCATAGCCTTGCGAATTGGTGAACGAATACATCACGCCCTGTAGGAACGGCACGTACAGGAAGATGGCGAAGACGATGGCGGCGGGCACGGCCATCCAGTAGAAAGCGTGGTCGACCTTGCGGTCGGAGAACGCAGAACGCTTCCGCGCGCTCTTCGCGTGGCTGGCGGGTTTCGTTGCGGTTGTCATGTTCTCTCTCCTTCCTTGTCAGTTCGTGAAGGTCCTGGCCTGAACCTTGTCCCATTCGGTCTGCATCTGGTTCAGGAAGCGGTCCGTGTCGCCGCTGGTCACCATCGTCTGCAGGTAGCCTCCGATGTTGATCGAAGACGGGATGTAGTGGTCGCAGAAGTCGGCGACCTTGTTCTTCTCGAAGAACGGGCGCACGGTTTCAAGGGCCTTGTTGCCGAAGTGCGTCTTCTTGAGCGGGGTGATGGCGGAATTCGCGTCGGCGTAGTCGTTGAGCGTCTTCTCACTCATCAGGAATTCGATGAACTTCATCGCCTCGGCCTTGTGCTTGGTGGTGGCACCCATCGTGATCATCACGTCGTCGCCGGCGGTGAGAATCTGCTCGTCCGCATCGTCGGTGGCGGGCATCTGTGCGAATCCCAAGTCGGCATTCTTGTTGATCATGAGAATCTGCGGAATCGCGTAGGTGCCGAGCGGGATGATCGCCGCGGAACCCTTGGCGAAGTTCTGCGTACCCTGCTGATAGGTGATGCCCTTGTCTCCGTCGGCGTACTTGAAGAGCTCCACCTCCTTGGTCACCGTCTCCTTCCACATCTTCTGGAAGTTCGTCGTCCCCTGCTTGAGGTCCGTGTACTCGCTTTCACGCACGAGCGTGCCGGCAAGGGAGGAGAGCGGCGCCTGCGTGGTCCACGCGTCGGCGACGGTGGCCTCGACCGGGTTGATGCCCTGCTCGCGGAACTTCTGCAGCATCGCGGTGAACGCGCTCCACGTGGTCGGCGGATTCTCCGGATCGACACCGGCCTTGCGCCAAATCGCCTTGTTGTAGATGTAGCCGGAAGCGTTGCCGGCGAACGGCAGACCATACAGGCGCTTCTTCGACTGGTCAGTGGTCTGCACGAGGTTCTTCGCGATGTTCACCATGCCGGGGTTGAGCCTCTCGACGATCGGCTCGTCGGTGAAGTCATAGAAGACGCCGGATGCGGCGAAGTTGCCGAAGCTGATGTCGCCGTTGAACGTGATGACATCGGGCACACGGTTCTTCACGAACCTGGTGCGCAGGTCGGTCTGCGCATTGGCGGAGTTGTTGATGTTGATCTTGATGGTCGGATTTTCCTGTTCGAATTCCGTCGCAGCCTGCTTGAACCAGTCGGCCGCCTCGGACTTGAATTGGAAGAAATCAAGCGTGATGGTGCCGGCGGTGTTCGCACCACAACCGGCCAGTCCGACGCCGACCGCGATCGCGCAGATGGTCGCGGCAAGACGAGTGGCAACCATGCGCAGTGGACGCGACAGACGCGACGAACGCATCGATTCCACATTCGAATTGGGGGAATCGCACTTCATTCGTAGACTCCTTAACTGTTCTCTGACGCCTGCGGCTTCAATGCCGCCGGGCATGGCCCCAACGATACGGTTCGAGGTTTTTCATTCCAAGTGCGAGCGAGTCCATCGCCGCTGGAAACTAAACCCACTCGATTTATGTATCCTAGGAATGGAATTCGGGCCGGTCCGCGGCTGGCACGCGCCGGCGCGCACGGCCCATGTCGGAAGGTATCCGGCGAATCTCCCGGAAGGATGGTGTCATGGTCGACGGAACGGGAAGAACCATGCAATCGCAGGATGCCGAGCATACGGACGCGCATACGAACACACGCACGGACGCACAGGACTTCCCCCGATGGTTCGAAGGATCCGAATACATGCATCGGGTGGCGCGCACCATCGCGAAATACGGGCCGATCGCGCGCACCACGCTCGCGCAGATGCTGGGATTGTCGCAGGGGGCCATGTCGCGCATCACCAGCGACCTGATCTACGCGGGAGTCATCGAGGAGATTCCCGGCGACGCCGTCACCACCGGACCGCTGCCGCAGGGATTCACGCCGAAAGCGAAGGAAGGCGCGACGCGACGCGGCCGTCCGCAGACCGCGTTGCGGCTGCGCGCGGACGCACGCACGTTCATCGGCATCAAGGCGCAAGGCGCGTCGGCGATCGCGGCCGTCGTCAACGCGCACGGCGAAGTCGTATCGTCACGTCACGAACGCGCGTTCCCCGGACGCTCGCCGCAGCAGGTGACGGCGGCACTCGCGACGCTCGTACGCGAGTGCCGCGACGACGTGGCCGGAACGCCACTGCCCACGCCGACGGCGGTGGGCGTGGCGGTCGGCGGCCACGTGCGCGACGAACGCGACGTCACGTTCGCGCCGTTCCTGCGCTGGGATCACGACGTGCCGCTCGCCGCGATGCTGGAGGAGACGACGGGACTGCCGTGCACCGTGTACAACGACATCGATGCCCTGCTCGTCGACGCGAGTTGGTTCGGTCCGGGCGTGGGATTGGAGGCGTTCGCCGTGCTCACGATCGGTGTGGGCGTCGGCTATTCGCTTGCGGTGCGCGGCGAGCCGGTCACGTATCCGGATAAAAGCTACGGTCTGCTCGGCCACGTGCTCATCGACCCGGAGGGGCCGCGCTGCACGGCCGGGCATATCGGGTGCGCGCAATGTCTGACCGACGACGCGATCGCGGAACAGTACGCGCAGATAATCGGACATCCGTGCACATTCGAGGATTTCGCGGCGGACGCACGCGCCGGGTTGCCGCTCGCGTCGCGGCTGACGGACCGCACGTGCTTCCGACTGGGGTCGCTGATCGCGACGATCGCGAACATCGCGATGCCGTCGAAGGTGATGGTCGCCGGGGAATCCGCGTTCCTCGCGACCATCGGCATCGACGCGGTGCGCGACGGGATCCGCCGCTACCGGCACAGTCAGGCGGCGCAGGTCGAGTTCACCGTCGTCGACCATGACTGGCAGCTGTGGGCGAAGGCCGCCGCCTCCCGAGCGATCGTGCGCTACATCGGCTGATCACTGCCGCACGGCGGTGAACAGGACCGACTGAGCCGGGTGAAGGCTCGGCGGGCGCAGGCCGTAGGTGGCGAGCGCACGGCCGGTCATGAGGACGCCGTCGGGCGTCCACCAGCCGAGCGGGGACTGGCCGTTGCCGATGCCGAGCGCCGCGAGATCGAGGTCGAGGTGCAGCGGCTGTACGCGGTAGACGGCGTCCGGGTCGAGGCCGGGCAGGCGCACCGGCGAGGCCGGATAGGTGACCGAGGTGGTGAGCTGCGTGAACCGGTAGAACGCGGCGGTTCGGTCCGGCTTGACCATGCCGTCGACGCGCACGGCCGGGTCGGGGGTGTCCGTGTGGACGCACGCATCCACGGCGAACCAGGCGCGGTGCCTCTTGAACTCGGCGACCCATGCGGCGAGTTTGGCCACGTCGGCGTCCGGTTCCTTGAGCAGGTTCCATTCGATGCCCATGTGGCCGTAGAACGCCATCGCCATGCGCAGTTCCTGGCTGGTGGCGCGCTGCGTGGAGTGCGCGGGGCTCGCACCCACATGCTCGCCCATCATGCACGGCGGCACGAGCAGCGACGTGTAGCGTTGGATGTCGGCGCGTTCGACCGGGTCGACGCAGTCGGACACCCAGATGCGGCTCGCGAGTTCGAGAATGCCGAGGTCGACACGGCCGCCGCCGGACGAGCAGCTTTCGATCTCGAGGCCCGGATGCGCGGCTGTGAGGTCACGGAAGATGCGGTAGACGGCGAGCGTCTGCGCGTGCACGGCCGGGCGGCCGGTCAACGGCGAGACGGCTTCGGTGACGAGCTTGTTGTGGTCCCACTTGATGTAGTCGATACCCAACTCGCCGACGAGAGAATCCATGCACCCGTAGATGTACGCGTACGCCTCCGGGTTGGTCAGGTCGAGCACCTGCTGGGAACGGCCCTGCATCGGCAGGCGTCCCTTGGCAGGCGCCAGCACCCAATCCGGGTGCGCGCGGTACGTGTCGGAATCGGGATTGATCATCTCCGGTTCGAACCACAGGCCGAACTCCATGCCCTTGCCATGCACGTAGTCGGCGAGCGCCTTGAGGCTCTTCGTCCCGTCCGGCCAGACCGCGGGCGAGATCTGCCAGTCGCCGAGTCCGGACGTGTCGTCGCGGCGGGAGCCGAACCAGCCGTCGTCGACGACGAATCGTTCGACGCCGGTTTCGGCGGCCTTGTCGGCGAGCGCGGTCAACGTGTCGTAATCGTGCTGGAAGTAGACGGCCTCCCACGTGTTGAGGATGACGGGGCGCGTTTTGGACGCGAGTTCGGGGTGCAGGTCGCGCAGGTAGGTGTGGAAGCGCGCGGCGACCTGGTTGAGACCGTCGCCGGTCGCGCCGTACACCCACGGCGTCGTGTACGCGTCCGTCGCGGCGTCACCATGCAACGTGATTTCGCCGCCGAACAGGACTTCGCCGCCGCCGATCACGCCATCCGTGTACGGCTGGCGTTCGGCGGCGAGCACGCTGTTGCCGCTCCAGCCGACATGCACGGCGTAGACCTCGCCGTGCTCGAAACCGAAGCCGGGCACGCCGGCGGCGAGCAGGAGACTCGCGTCGAAGTCGGGGCGTCCGGCCAGCGAGACCTTCTCGAACCGGCCGACGGTGAGCGGTTGGCGCTGCGGGCTGCGTTCGCGCAGATGATGTCCGGTGGTGGTGAGGATCTCGGTGGCGACGGCGGGCAGCGGGAAGCCGAGTTCGACCTTGCCGATCTCGAGCGCGTCGCTTGCCGCATCGGTCGTGTCGGTGATGGTGGCGCGCTGGCGGATGAGGCCGCCGTGCAGCAGTTCGACGGTCCAGACGAGACGCACGCGCAGTTCGGCGTCCGCGGCGGTGACGGTGACGACCGGGGTCTCGACGGTCACGGTCGGCGCGTTCACGCGTGCTTCGGCGGGCGTGGATTCGGGGGCGTCGACGGCCTGCGTCACGTCGAGCGCGGGGCGTGCGTCGAGCGTCGTGGCGATGTCGGTGACGGTGAACTTCGGGAACAGTTCGATGCCGCCGCGGCGGATTTCGAGGCGTTTCTGGCCAATCCACGATTCGCTTTGCGTGGGCAGGATCGACGGCCACATGGTCTCGTCGAGCGCGCCGGACACGCGCTGCGGCTTGAGGGCGTCGACCTGTGAGACAAGCGTTTCGGGCGCGGCGACCAGCTTGCCCCAATGCACGAAACGCGGTAGTTCGTCGCCGGGGAAGGCGAGTGCGAACGCGACGGCGGAGTCTGGGCGGGCGGTGCCGGACTGCTCGGGGCCGGTTTGTCCGGGGCCGGTTTGCTCGGCATAGATGATGGTGATGGGGGTGCTGTCGGCGCTGGTTCCCGTGAATCGTTCGATACGCGTCATTGCTGCTCCTTGAGATGTGCGATTCCGGCTGGGTTCCGGTTCTCGACCGGTCCGGTTCCGATTCCCGATGGTAGGGCAATCGCCTTTCCTTGCCATCCTCCAGAGTGTCCTTTGCCGCAGGAAAGAAATTACGGGATGGCGGGCAGCAAAAGCTGTAGGAACATCGGCCATGCCTCGGAATGTTCCGACGCATCCGGACTTGGCCGCACGGGAGCGGTCCCGCCATGCTTCGCGTGCCAAACTCATCGAGAGGAATCGGAGGGGATCAGCACCGTTCATGCTTCTTTCTCCGTTATGAGGGGTACATCGCGCCTATTCCGGATGCGTATCTTCGTTGCGAGGGGTATCGCAGCAGGCATATCTCAGGTATGAACGGCACGATATCGCCAGATATACCCGGGATATGCGTCGTGGGATACCCTTTGTAAGGCAGATAGATGTCTGCACCACAACGAATCCACCCCCGCATCGCTTGCATGAACGGTGCCATGAACGGGAGCGGGCAGGAGGAGGCTCGGCGGTTCGGCGACTGGGCGGTTTGTTGGTCCAGCGGCTCAGCGCTTGGCGGCGAAGAAGTCGGCGAGGAGGGCGGCGCATTCGGCTTCGCGCACACCGCCGTGGACCTCCGGTTCATGGCCGACGTGCGGGTCGCGGGGAATGTCCCAGACCGAGCCGCATGCGCCGAGCTTCGCATCCCACGCGCCGAACACGATGGTTCCGATGCGGGTCTGGAGGCACGCGCCCGCGCACATCGGGCACGGCTCCAACGTGACGACGAGCGTACAGTCGGCGAGATTCCAGTCGCCGCGGGTCGTGGCCGCCTCGCGCATCGCGATGATCTCGGCGTGCGCGAGCGGGTCGCCGTCGGCCTCGCGGGTGTTGTACCCACGGCCGATGGTCGCGCCTGTGGCCGTGTCAATCACCAGCGCGCCGACCGGCACGTCGCCGGCGGCCGCCGCGCGCCGGGCCAACGCGAGCGCCCCGCCCATCTCCTCGTCGTATCGCATGGACGCATTCTATCGATGACCGGGGCCGATCCCCTCAGTCCGCTACGCGGACAGCTCCCCCTGAAGGGGGCGCAGGGAAGAGGTCAGATGCCGGAATCGGCATCGACCTGCATGACATAGACGTTGCGGCGGAGTTCTCGGGCCTGGGGGCGGGAGATGTCGCCGGCTTCGAGCATGTCCTGCACGATGCCGAGCTCGATCGCGTAGCTCTGCTTCTTGATCTCGTCGACCTGGCCGAACGCCGCCGCGCTGCCCTCCATGTTCGGACGGGACTTGAGCGAGGCTTCGGCGCGACGGTAGTCGAGGATCAGCGCGGAGCAGAACTCCGTGTTGTACCGGTCGCGGCTCATCTCCTCGCCGAGCTTGCCGATCACGTGTTCGATGGCGTCGACCTGCAGCGTGCGCATGTGCGCGAAGATCTGGTCCTCGCTCACCAGCGGCGTGGTGCGGCGGATCTTGTTGATTGTGCGCTTGACGAGGATCGTGGTGCGATGCTGCCATCCGCGCAGACGGCCGCTCAGCTGCCAGCCGAGACGCCCGCTTTCCGGGCCGGCGGTCGTGTGGCGCAGCGTGTTCATGATCTGGTCGAGCATGCGTTCGCACGCCTCCACGTTGAGCTCCTGCACGGCCTTGTCCGGATCGGGATTGGCTTTGATCGCGGCGAGACGGTCGCGCACGAACTGCTTCTCCCAGTTGAGCGCCTCGATCTGCAGCCGCCCGTACCCCTGCGGGTCGAGTTTGCCGAGACGGTGCTTCAGCCGGCTGATGCGCTTCGTGTACGAGTCGATGACCATGAGCACGGCGCGGCGGTTGTCGGGCGTGATGCGGCTGGTGAGCTCCTCGACGGTGCGCCGCAGCACCTCGATGGTAATCTCGTTGAGCTCGGTGCCTGTATCCTTGTTGCGGTTGGGGGCGAGCAGCGGCAGGAGGAAGTTGGCGAGCAGCAGCGTCAGCACGATCACGCCGGACGCGATGAAGATGAGCTCGTCGCGCATCGGGAACGGCGTGCCGCCGGACAGGTAGTACGGGATCGTGAACATCAGGGACAGCGTGATCGTGCCCTTCGCGCCGCCGAACGTCATCACCGCGGCGGAACGCCAACGTTCCGGCGTCATCCTGCGGCGTTTGCCGGTGGTCACGTCGTGCGCGAGGCGCAGCATGGCCGACACCCACACGAACCGCAACGCGATGACCACGCCGGTGACGAGCAGGATCACGCCGATGAGCAGCTTGTTGCTCACCCATGGGTCGGACCAGCTGGCGGTCATCGCACCGGGCAGCAGCATGCCGAGCAGGATGAACACGGCGCCGTTCAGCGTGAACGACAGCACACCCCACACGCTGGAGGCGACGATGTTCGTACGCGCCACGTTCGGGCCGATGCCGGTGCGGTCGAAGCGGACGAGCAGTCCGGCCGCCACGACCGACAGGATGCCGGAGACGTGCACCTCCTCCGCGCCGAGATAAAGCAGGAACGGCAGGAACAGTTCCATGAGGATGCGCGTGGTCGTGGTCTCCCAGCCGAGCGAGCGCACCGTCTCGAACAGCCAGTTGACGATCATGCCGACGACCATGCCGAACAGCGCGCCGCCGATGAACGAGACGACGAAGTCGCCGGCGGCCTCGCCGACCGCGAATTCGCCGGTCACGGCCGCGGCGATCGCGAACTGGAAGCCGACGATGCCGGACGCGTCGTTGAACAACGATTCGCCTTTGAGCACGCCGCGCTGGCGCAGGGTGAGCGACGCCTCCTTGCCGAGCGAGCTGACGGCGACCGCGTCGGTGGGTCCGAGCGCGGCGCCGAGCGCGAGCGCGGCGGCCAGCGGCATCGCGGGCCAGATCGCGCTCAACGTGAACCCGACCGCCGCCATCGTCGCGATGGCGAGGCCGATGGCGAGCGACAAGCTGAGCTTCAGCGTCTTGAGCAGCGCCGACTTGTCGATCTCATGCGCCTCCAGATAGAGCAACGGCGCGATGAACAGCACCATGAACACTTCAGGGTTGAGTTCGACGCTGGGGAAGAACGGCAGGAGGGTCATCGCCGCGCCGAGCACGATCTGCACGAGCGGCGTCGAGACCTTGGGGATGAACCGGCTCAGGAACGAGGACGACACGACCGCCGCGATGATGCACAAAATCAGTTCGAGTACGTCCATGGGTGTTCCGAATCCTCCCGCCTTCTCTCGCTGTCAAGAGTATAGAAAACGGGTAAGGAAATCGTTTCGCAGGGTATGGCCCAGCGCGAACGCTCAGCGCGAACGCGTCGTCTTCGTCGTCTTCATCGCCTTCATCGCGACGAACACGGAACGCACGAGCAGGATGCCCAGATACACGGTGAACATGATCGCGCCGGCGCGCGGCGTGACGGCCGCCGCCATCCACGTGCCGAGCGGCGCGGTGATCGCGGCGACGACGCCGATGATCACCGCCGCCTTCACGTGCACCATGCGGCGGCGCACGTTCGCGATGGACGTGGTGATCGCGTTCGGGAACATGGCGAGCAGCGACGTGCCGCGCGCAATCAGATCGCTCGCGCCGAACAGGATCGACAGCGCGGGCACGCAGATCGCGCCGCCGCCGATGCCGAGCAGGCCGGCGAGAACGCCCGCGATCACGCCGAACGCGATGAGGCCGATCACCGTGCCGACGCTCATCACGATGCGCGAGTCGCGCGACGGATTCGACATGGCCTGATTGACCATCACGAACAGGAGGAACACGACGAACGCCCACCGGAGCACGATTTCGGGGAGCTTGGACAGCAGCCACGAGCCGATCTGGCCGCCGACGAACATGCCGCAGAACACGATGAGCGCGGCGATCCAATCCACGTCGCCCTCGAACGCGTAGGAGGCGACTCCGGAGACGGCGGTGGGCACGATCGCCATCATCGACGTGGCGGCCGCATGGCGCTGCGTAAGTCCCAGCCACACGAGCGCCGGCACGATGACGGTGCCGCCGCCGATGCCGAACAGGCCCGACAGGATGCCGACGAGCACGCCCACCACGGCCATGATGACGAGTCCGCGCCGGGATTCGTCCAGATGGTTCTCGTCGATGGAGATGGTGGCGATGCGCGTGCTGATGCTGGTGTCGGTTGCTGCGTTCATACCGCCACTCTAGGCACGGCCGGGCCGGCCGCGGCGGCCGGTTTCCACTTGTTGTACGGGGTTCGCGCCTCAACCCCCTCAGTCCGGCCTACGGCCGGCCAGCTCCCCCTGAAAGGGGGCGCAGATTGTCCCCGCGCCCCCTTTCAGGGGGAGCTGACGCGCGAAGCGCGACTGAGGGGGTGCCGAGCGCAAGGAAACAAGGAGTCACAGCACGCCGGAGGTGATGTCGTGGCCGAGGAGCCATTCGCGCAGGTCGGCGAGCTCTTCGAGACTCACGTTGTGGTCGAGCGCGCGGTAGCTCTTCGTGGTGAGCCACGTGCGCTCGTTGAGCCACGCCTGCGCGGCGAACAGCTCGTATTTCGGCACGACCTCGTCGTTCTTGCCGTATGTGTAGAACACGGGGATGTTGTAGCGTTCGATGAGCCCGTCGGCGGGCGCGGTGCCGGGCACGAGCCCCGGTGCGATGTACCCGGACAGGGAGATGACGGCCCGGTACCGTTTCGGGTTGACGCGCAACAGGTGGATCGCGAGCAGGCCGCCCTGCGCGAATCCGAGCGGCACGACCTCGCGCTCGTTCGGCAGGTTGTTCGTCACCCACCGGTCGATCGACACGGCCATCTCGTAGGCGGCACGGTCGAGGTCCTCGCCGAACGGCACCTGCTCGCCGAACCAGGCGAACGCGCCGGGCGAGTACGCGTCGCCGGCGGCGAGGCGGATCGGCCCGCGCAGGCTCGCGAAATCGTTGTACGGCGCGATCTGGCGCATCAGGTCGGCGAGCTCCGCCTCGTTCGACCCCCATCCGTGCAGGCACAGGAACAGTGGGTGCGTGGGATGCGTCGCTCCCCCGCCGCGCGAATACCGTGCGATGTTCAAGTCGATGGTCATGATGATTTCGCCTCGCTGCCTGACGTCTCCACGGTGGCGAGCGTACCACCCCATTCGCTCTGGAGCGCGGTCATGTTCTCTTCGCTGCCGAACGCGATCCATCGTCCGGCGGCGAGCGTGCGCCAGTCGCCCTTCGCGCGTGCGTCGTCGGCGTGCTCGTCGAGCAGTTCGGTGATCTTCGACGTCACGGCACCCTTGTACATGCTCGCGACGGTGTCGGAGTCGAACGTGATATACGCGACGCGCGTCGCGGCGCAGACCGACGCGCTGTCGACGCCCGGATAGCCGCCCACGTCGATATCGTTCCAGCCGGATGTGCAGGTGCCGAGGACGCGCTCGATGCCGAACTTCATGCCGTCGGCGCTGCCGCTCGGCGCCTCGTCGCGCACGGCGGGACGGACCAGGCCGAGCGGGAACAGCACGCCGACGACCACGTCGAGCGCAAGCAGCAGCACGGCGAGGACGAACGTGATGATGCCGCCGGACGCGACGCCGCGGTGGCTGGTGCGCCGCGGCATGGTCGCGCGGGCGGCGACGACGAGGATGAACGTGACGACGATGAACGCGGCGCACGCGCCGGCGATGAAACGGCCCGGTACCTTGCCGTCCGGATCGAGGTAGGCGGGCGCGATCTCGTGCGCGGCGGAGATGCCGCCGAACGCGACGGCGACGAGGCCGGCGAGCAACGCGAGCACGGCGAGGCGACGACTGGTCTTGTCGGGGCGGTCGCCGGCGTGGAAGGTGGATTCGTGCGGGGCGCGGGATGCGGCGGCCGCCGTAGCCGCCGCGTTCGCCGTGGCGTTGGCCGTCGCGTTCGCCGTGGACGCCGCGTCCCGACGTCGGGATTTTCGCGGACGATCGCGCCATTCGTCCGGCCCGTCGTCCCTCCCCTCGAAGAAGTCGTATTCCTCGTCCTGCATGATGTTCCCCTTCGTGCCGACTGTCCGTAGGCTATTCGTACCACCTTGTCGCCGGGCGTCCGTCGCCCGCTTCGCCCAGTCTACCGCGCGGCGGTTCGCCGATGCGTCATCCTCCGGGATGGTGTTCGTCACGGATGGTGTTTGCCGCGCCCCCGTCCGGGCAAAGGAAAACCCCGGTGGAGGGAACCACCGGGGCCAGAGAAAGGAGAGAGAAGAAGAAAGGTTCAGTTGTCGGGGCTTGCGCTCCATGTCAGCTTTCGTTGACAGTTCATAGATAACCATGCGTTTCTGGGTTTCCCGATGTGTTTCCCTGTGAGGTTGCTGAGAATCGGGGCCGCAGATTCCGCAGGGCCTTGCGCGCACCCCGCACGAGCACCCCGCACGAGTTCCCCGCACGACCCGTGTTTTGGGTGGGCGCTACGCTTGTGGGCGATATCACATCCGTCCTATTTCGTCTGTGAGGAGCTTTCATGCTGCTGTCCGACCATGACATTCTGGCCGCGCAGGCCGATGGGCATATCTCGCTCGACCCGTGGACCCCGGAGATGGTCCAGCCGGCCTCGATCGACGTGAGGCTCGACCGGTTCTTCCGTCTGTTCAACAACCACGCCTACACCTACGTCGACCCGTCCGAGAACCAGGGTGCACTCACCGAGGAGTTCGCCGTCGACCCGGACGAGCCGTGGATTCTGCATCCGGGCGAGTTCGCGCTCGGCGCCACGTGGGAGTACGTCAAGCTCGACGCGACGATCGCCGCGCGACTGGAGGGCAAGAGCTCGCTGGGCCGTCTCGGCATCCTCACCCATTCGACCGCCGGATTCATCGATCCAGGCTTCGAGGGGCATATCACGTTGGAGCTGTCGAACGTCTCGACGCTGCCGGTGAAGCTGTGGCCGGGCATGAAGATCGGTCAGATGTGCTTCTTCCAGCTGAGCTCCCCCGCCGAGCATCCGTACGGTTCCGCCGGCGTCGGCTCGCACTATCAGGGTCAGCGCGGCCCGACGCCGAGCCGCTCCTACGAGCATTTCTACCGCGCGCACATCGACGACTGAGTCGTCCGGACGCACGTCCCGCGGCGCCGATGCCGGCGCGTGCGGGACGTGCGGTGAGTCCGGTGCCGTGCGATGCGCGTGATGCGTACGCAACGTGCGGGACGTGCGAAATGTGCGGTTCCGGCGTGGGTGGTTCCGGCGCGAACGCGACGATGTGCGCGACGTCCGGTCCGGTCGTGATGGCGCGTGACCGGATGATCGTGATGTGACGGGCGATGACGGCCGTCGTTACTATGAATGATTAGAGAGACAGCGATGCGAGACAGATACGGGATTGAGGAGACGCGATGACCGATCCGAGCGGTGAATTCCAATTCGACTTCCAGAAAAAGAGCGCACAACAGCAGCCGGTGCAGCCGGGCGCGCCAACCGCGCCGGCGGTGCCGTCCACGCCTCGGGTGCAGCCGGACGCGGCGTTCGCCCAGCCGGTCGCACAGCAGCCGATTGCGTCACAGCCGGTCACGCCGTCGATGGCGCAACAGTCGACGATGATGCCGACGCAGCCTGTGCAGCAATCCATGCAGCCGATGCAGCAGCCGGCTCAGTATGCGCAGCCCGGCGGGCAGCCTGTCCAACCGTCGCAGCCTGTGCAGTTCGCACAGTCCGTGCAGCCGGTGCAGCCGGGCCAGTACGCGCAAACCGTGCAGTCCCAGCCGACGCAGGTCCCGCAGTTCACGCAGCCGGTCCAGTATGCGCAGCCGGTCCAATTCGCGCAAACCGATCAGCCCGGATTCGCGCAGGCCGACCAGCCGGCATTCGCCGACCCCGCGGGCGCGAGCGTCCCGCGCCACGGACGTCATTCCTCGCCGGCGGCACCCGCCTTCGACAGTGGCACTTCGATTGGAGAATCCACGCAGGCGTTCGACCCGCTGAAGGAGTTCGACGAACCACTGCCGTCTCAGCCGGTGCAGCCGGCGCAACCGCAACCGGCGCAGCAGCCCGTGCAGCCGACCGCCCAGACCATCGCGCAGCCGGTCATGCCGCAGTCCGTCGGGCAGCCGATCACGCAACAGCCGGTGATGCAGCAGCCGATCACGCAGCAACCCATGCCGACCGTACCGACGATGCAGCCGACGCAGGCCACACAACCGGTGCAAGTGACGCAGGCCACGCAGGCCTTCGCGCAACCTACCCAGGCCTTCGCACAACCGATCATGCCGCAATCCACGTCACAGCCGACGCAGGCGATGCCGATGGCCGCGGCGACGGGCTCGCAAGCGCAACCCGTCGACCAGCCGACGCAGGCGTTCAACCCGTTGCAGCCGCAGACGGACCTCGCGCAAACGCAGGCCACGCAGGTCTACGGACAGCCGCAGACTCAGCCGGTGGCGGGTCAGACCGAGGCATTCGGCGATCAGGCCACGATGGCGTTCCCCGCGGCGCAGCCGTATGGCCAGCCACAGCCGCTCGCCGGCACCGATTCGCTGGCGGCCGCGGACGACGCGCAGGCCGATCCGACCGAGGCGGCCACGCAGGTGTTCACTCCGGAGATGATGGAACAGGCCGGCCAGGAGGCGCGTTCGGCGCAGTCCTCGCCGGAGGCGATGCCGCCGGCCATCGCCCCGGACGATGACGAGGACGATGAAGACGACGAGGACGACGGCAAGGCGTCGAAGAAGGACGGCAAGGGCCGGAAACTGTCGAACGGCAAGATCGTCGGCATCGTCGTGGCCGTGATCGCCGTAATCGCGCTGATTGTCGGCGGTGTGCTGTTCTACCGCGCGAACAGCGGCAAGATCCTGTACGCCGCGTGCACGAGCGCGCAGGACAAGGCCAATGACGAACTGAAGACCCTCCAGTCCAAGGTGACCGCGGCGCAGCAGACCGTCTCGTCCACGACCGGCAGCCAGGTGGCCGACGCGAACACGCTCACCACGCTCAACCAGACGATCACCGACGCGCAGAACGTCAAGACGGACGCCTCCTGCTCGGCGGACATGTCCAAGGACGATCTGAAGTCGAACACGCAGAAGTTCAAGGATACGCGCAAGCAAGCGAAGGAGATGGAGTCGAAAATCGACGACGCCGAGAAGGTCGTGAGCGACAGCAAGGGCTCGCAGACCTCGAACACGTTGAAGTCCGATCTCAACAGCTCGGTCTCCACCGCGCAGAGCCTGCTCAACAACTCCGCCGGCCAGGTGGCCGACGAGAGCACGCGCACCGCGTTGCAGAACGCCATCAACAACGCGAACAACGTGGCCGGACAGTCGAACCCGTCCGAATCCGACGTGAACAACGCGAAGTCGCAGCTGGAGAAGGCGATGTCCGACGTGAACGCGTCGATGTCCGCCAAGCAGCAGGCCGACGCCCAGGCGCAGCAGCAGGCCCAACAGCAGCAACAGCAACAACAGCAGAGCCAGCAGAATCAGCAGAGCCAGAACGATTCCGGTTCGGGTTCCGGTTCCGGCAGCGACTCGGGCAGCGATTCCGGCTCCGATTCGGGAACCGGCAACAGCTCCGGTGATTCCGGCGCCACCGTCGGCGGCTCGAACAGCTGATCGCCGGATAGCCCGAACAACGACCCCCTCAGTCCGGCCTCCGGCCGGCCAGCTCCCCCTGAAGGGGACGCAAAAAATTCCTTGCGCCCCCTTCAGGGGGAGCTGTCGCGCGAAGCGCGACTGAGGGGGTCAATCGTAGTATCCGCCGCTCAGCGCTTCGCCATCGCGCGCAGGACGCATTTGCGTAGTTCGGAGGCGACGAGGACGAAGGCGGCGAGGCCGATGCATTCGAGCCAGGCCAGCGGGCTCAGCGGCGTGGTGCCGAACGCGGTGTTGAGGAACGGCACGTAAATCACGACGAGCTGCAGCACGACGGACAGACCGATCGCGCCCCACAGCCACTTGTTCGAGAACAGCCCGACGAACACGCTCTGCAGGTGGGAACGCGAGGCGAGCGCGTTGAACAACTGCGCGAACACGAGGATCGTGAAGCCCATCGTGCGCGCCTCGGTCATCTGCGCCTCGTGGCCGAGCGCGTCCACCGAACGGTCGGTGAACAGGCCGCCGGCCAGGTGCATGTCCATGCCGATCAGCGTGACGGCCGCCATGATGATGCCGATGAAGATGATGTCGCCCCACATCGAGGCGTCAATCACACGGTCGGTGATGCGCCGCGGCCTGCGGTTCATCACGTCCTCGGTCTGCGGGTCGACGCCCATCGCGAGCGCGGGCGCCGCGTCGGTGAGCAGGTTGATCCACAGCAGCTGCGTGGCGAGCAGCGGCACGGTCACGCCGGTGGATTCGGGCTGCGTGATGCCGAGGAATCCGGCGAGCACGACGCCGAAGAACACGGTGAACACCTCGCCCACGTTGGAGCTCAGTAGGTAGCGCAGGAACTTGCGGATGTTGTCGAAGATCACGCGGCCTTCGCGCACGGCGGCCACGATGGTGGAGAAGTTGTCGTCGGCGAGGATCATCTTCGCGCTCTGCTTGGTGACCTCGGTGCCGGTGATGCCCATCGCGACGCCGATGTCCGCGGTCTTGACGGCCGGGGCGTCGTTGACGCCGTCGCCGGTCATCGCGACGATGTTGCCTTGCCGTTGCAGCGATTCGACAATCTTCAGCTTGTGTTCGGGCGCGACGCGCGCGTACACGGACACTTCGGACGTGGCCTTGTCGAACGCGTCCCTGTCGTCGCCGAGCGCGTCGAGCTGGTCGCCGGTGAGCGCCCTGCCGTCCTTCTCGATGATGCCGAGGTCGGAGGCGATGCGTGCGGCGGTCAGCGGATGGTCGCCGGTGATCATGACGGCGCGGATGCCGGCGCGATGCGCCTCGGCCACCGAGTCGCGCACTTCGGTGCGCGGCGGGTCGATGATGCCGACCATGCCGTTCCAGATGAGGTCGGTCTCGATCGCGTCCGACTGGTCGGCGATATCCGCGACCTGTCCGGCCGCGTTCGCGCGCACGCCGTCCACTTCGGACAGGTTCGCAGTGCCGAGCGGACGGTACGCCTCGCCGAGCGTGCTGTACGCCTCGCCGGACAGCCGTTCGACGGTCGCGAGAATCGTCTGGCGGTCGCCTTCGGTCAGCGGGCGCACATGGCCGCCGACCGCGATGCGCGAGCAGTACGAGAGCAGCACGTCGGGTGCGCCCTTCGCGAACACGGTGAGCTTGCCGCCTTCCGTCGCGTCCTTCGCGATCACGGACATGCGTTTGCGCTCGGACGTGAACGGCACTTCGGCGACGCGCGTGAACTGGCCGTATCCCTTCATCGCGCCGGTCTTGCGCGCGGCCACGATGAGCGACACCTCGGTCGGGTCGCCGACGACCTCCCATCGCCCGTTCTCCTCGCGCAGGTCGCCGTCGTTCGCGATC
This sequence comes from Bifidobacterium sp. LH_419, assembly GCF_056356955.1. Taxonomy (NCBI): domain Bacteria; kingdom Bacillati; phylum Actinomycetota; class Actinomycetes; order Bifidobacteriales; family Bifidobacteriaceae; genus Bifidobacterium; species Bifidobacterium sp. LH_419. The sequence goes on along the minus strand of NZ_JBKEVG010000017.1, from coordinate 24,095 downwards.
GTGCCGGCGGCGAGCGTGGCGAGCGCCTCCGCCTTGAGCGACGGGTCGCCGGAGAGCGGCGAACCGTCGGCGGCCGTCATCTTGCCTTCCGGCGTGTAACCGGTGCCGGTGAGATGCACTTCGCCGCTGGGCGTGACGATGCGTTCGACGGTCATCTCGTTGCGCGTCAACGTGCCGGTCTTGTCCGTGCAGATCACGGACGCGGATCCCAGCGTCTCGACGGAATGGAGCTTCTTCACGATCGCGTTGTGCGCGGCCATGCGCTGCACGCCGAGCGCGAGCACGACGGTGAGGATCGCGGCGAGGCCTTCCGGCACGGCGGCCACGGCGAGCGACACGGCGAGCAGCAGCGAGTCGATGACGTCGTGGATGTCGTTGAAGCCTTCGAGGAACGCGAGCGCGGCGAGCACGACCACGGCGATGATGACCACAGCGATGCCGAGGATCTTGGAGACGTAGTCCATCTCCTTCTGCAACGGGGTCTGCTCGTCCTCGGTGGCGGAGAGCATGCCGGCGATCTTGCCGACCTGCGTGGCCATGCCGGTGCCGGTGACGACGGCGCGGCCGGTACCCTGCGTGACGGACGTGCCGTTGAAGATCATGTTCGTGCGGTCGCCGAGCGCCTTGGCCTCACGCAGCGTGTCCGGCTTCTTGCCGACGGGCACGGATTCGCCGGTGAGCGACGCTTCGGCGATGCGCAGGCTCGCCGCGGTGATGAGGCGGCCGTCCGCGGAGACCGAGTCGCCTTCCGCGAGCACGATGATGTCGCCGGGGACGACGTCGACGGTGTTGATGCGCACGACTTTGCCGTCGCGCAACACGGATGTGGTGGGGGCCGTCATGCCGGCGAGCGCTTCGACCGCGGCCTCCGCCTTCGCCTCCTGGATGTAGCCGAGCACGGCGTTGACGATAAGGATGAGCACGATGACGATCGCGTCGAACGGCAGCGCCTCGCCGCCTTCCGCCCCGGGCACGGCGTTCGCCTTCTCGATGAACCACGCGATTACGGAGATGACGGTGGCGGCGAGCAGCAGGTAGACAAGCGGATCTTTGAACTGGGCGAGGAACTTCTTCCATTTCGGCACGGGCGGCGCTCCCGCCAGCTCGTTCGGCCCGAACCGCTCCAATCGGCGTGCGGCCTCGGCCGAGCTCAGGCCGACGTTCGGATCGACGTCGAGCGCTTTGGCGACGTCGAGCGCATCGGTCAGGCTCGGATCGGCGTCGTTCGGCAACCCCTGCCGGGTGGGCGCGCCCTCGATCGTTGCGGACGCGGCGGATTGATCCTTCGTGCGATCAACCATAATGGTCTCCTTGGTATAGCCGCGGAGTAGTCAACACACGAACGCCGGTTGTCTCTCCGACGGCCCGCGTGCTGCGCGGTTATGGGCGCCGACGCGACTGCCGCCGACGCATGTGGCCCCATTATTCCACACGTTTTCTCCCGCCGTCATAAACAGGCCCCCGCCCGTTGCCTACCGCGTGTCGCTCCCCACCCGTCACGCTTTACCCCTCTACCGCAACGTTTCACTCCCCGAATATCACAGTTCCCTCCGTGGTCCGCCACGTTTTTCCGCAGCAAACCACGGAGGGAACCGTGAACAGTATGGGGTGAACCCGTCCGCTCAGTGGCTCCAGACCGCCGCGTCGGGGTCGAAGTCGGGGTTGTAGCCGTCGTCGGGGTCGTTGTAGGTGTACTCGTCGTCGACGACGCCGGAATCGGCCTCTTCGAGAAGGGTGTCGATGTCCTTCTTGTCGAGCATCTGGTCGGGCAGGACGTTCTTGATGTAGCTGGTCACCGCCTCGCTCATCGGCACGTCGTGGCCCGCCTTCTCGGCGAGGAACCAACGGTGGGTGAGCACCTCGTGGAAGAACTGGGCCGGCTCGATCTGCGAACGGTATTCGCGCGGAATCGAACGCACGGTCGGCTCGAACACCTCGCGCATCCAGTCGGTGGCGACGATCTCCAGATCCTCGCCCTCGCGCCACGTGGAGGCACGGTAGGCATCGAGGTCGTTGAGCAGGCGGCGGGCCTGGTTCTCCTGCACGTCGAGGCCGGTGAGACGCAGCAGCTTGCGGTTCGCATAGCCGGCGTCGACGACGCGCGGACGCACGAGCACGCGCTTGCCGTCCTCGTCGGTCTTCATCTCCAGCTCGTCCACGTCGAAGCCGAGATCGTTGAGCTTGTTGACGCGCTTCTCGATCTTCCACATCTCGTCCGGACCGAACTTGTCGGTGTCGGTCAGCGCGCTCCACAGCGAGTGGTAGCGCTCGACCAGACGGTTGCCGACCTCGATCTCGTCCACGTCGCTGGGCAGCAGCTGGCCGGAGCTCAGATCCATCAGTTCGCCGATGATGTTCGTGCGCGCCAGATCGATGTCGTATTCGCGCTGGCCCTCGGTGAGGTTCACCTGCAGATCGCCGGTCTCGGCGTCCACGAGGAACGCGGAGAACGCGTCGGCGTCACGCAGGAACAGCACGTTCGACAGGGACACGTCGCCCCAGTAGAAACCGGCCAGGTGCAGGCGCACGAGCAGCACGGCCAAGGCGTCGATGAGACGCTCGGCCGTGTCCGGGCGCAGGTTGCGGGCGAACAGGGCGCGGTACGGCAGCGAGAACTTGAGATGCTTCGTCACGAGGATTGCCTCGAGCGGCTCGCCCTCCTTGTTGTGACGTCCCGTCACCACGGCGACCGGGCGCACGGCCGGCAGCTCGAGCTTCTGCAGACGACGCAGGATCTCGTACTCGCGCTCGGCCATCTGGCGCGTGATCTCCTTCATCGCGTACACCTCGTCGCCGACGTGCACGAAACGCACCACGTGGCGGGAGATGCCGCGCGGCAGATTGGCGAGCAGGTCCTCCGGCCAGGTGGCGAGCGGCTTGTGCCACGGCAGGGTGAACATCTTCGGATTCGAGCTCGCCGCCGTGATGTTCAGGGCCCGGGGCTCCGCGTTACCGGGGGTCTCGGCCTCGGCGAGGACGCTTGTCGCCTTCGCCGCGCGCGGATCCAGTTTCGACAGATTCATCGATGCTTGCATCGTCGTGCCTACCTACCTTGTTGCCTGCTTATGTTGCCTGCTTGTACCTGTTTGTGCTTATGCCTGCTCGCCGGCCTTGCGGCGCGCGTTCGCGACCGCGTACAGGCTGATGCCCGCCGCGACGGACGCATTGAGCGATTCGACCTGGCTGGAGATCGGGATGCCGGCGACCGCGTCGCACGCCTCGCGCACGAGACGGCTCACGCCCTTGCCTTCCGAACCGAGCACGACGACCAGCGGATCCGTCTCGAAGCCGGTCTCGCCGACGAGGCTGCTGCCGCCGCCGTCGAGCGCGACCGCGTAGTAGCCGCGTTCCTTCAGGCTTTCGATCGCCTTCGTCAGGTTGACGACGCGGCACACCGGCAGGTGCGCGGCGGCGCCTGCCGACACCTTCCACGCGGCGGCGTTCACCGACGCGGAACGACGTTCCGGCAGGATCACGCCGTTCGCGCCGAACGCGGCGGCGGAACGGATGACCGCGCCGAGGTTCTGCGGATCGGTCACGCCGTCGAGCGCGATGAACAGCGGACGCGCGGCGATGCGCGCGGCCGGCGAGTTCGCGGCCTCCATCGCTCGGGCCTTCTTGTCCGCGCGGTCGGCCAGCTCGGCGAGCGAGGAGTACTGGTACGGATCCACCTTGAGGATCACGCCCTGATGGTTGCCGGAGCGGGCGATGCGGTCCATCTCCAGACGGTCCGCCTCCATCATGTGCAGGCCGCGGACGCCGGCAAGCTTGACGATCTCGCGCGTGCGGTCATCGTGCTCGATGCGCGAGGCGACGTACAGCGTGTTGCTGGGGACGCCCACACGCAGCGCCTCGAGCACCGAGTTGCGGCCGAACACCAGATCGGAGGTGTCGTTCGTCGAGAACTTGTCGGCGCGACGGCGGGCCGCGAGACGCGGATCGGCCATCTGGCGGCGCATCGCCGCGTTCTTCATCTTGTATGCCTTGTGGTATTCGCGGTTCTCGGCCTTCGGCGTCGGTCCCTTGCCGCGAAGCGCGTTCCTGTGCTTGCCACCCGACCCCTTGGTCGGTCCTTTCTTAGTAACCATAAGGGTCATTGTCCCAGCACCCCGCCCCAACGCCCGCCGCCACAGGCGAAATCACCCCCAACCCGTCACGGTTCGATCGGCTTGGAACCCGTGGTCGAGCGGATATAGCGACGCCCACGGGTCTTCCCCTCCACGAGCAGCATGCCGGCATCGACCATGGCCCGCACCGCACAGCCGGCCGCGCAAGAAAACCCGGGAATCGGCCCTTTCGTCCGGGAATATTTGCACTGAGTCGAGCTGAGCACAAGAAATCCCGGAACAAGCGGCAGTTTCCCGGGAAAACTTGCGCTGGGAAGTGGTCAGTACAAGAAATCCCGGAACAAGCGGGGGATTTCCGGGAAAACTTGCGCCTCCGGGCGGGAACGAGCCGGGAATGAACCAAGAATGACCCGGGGAATAGAGTGGGAAACGCCCCGGGAAACGGAGCTGGCGACGACCCGGGAAAACAAACTGGGAAACCGTCACCGTCTGCGGACGTGCCACGAAGTTGGCGTAGACAAAGAAAGCCCCGCGGCGTAGCGGGGCTTTCTCCAACGAGACGGAATAGAGAGGAAGAGAAACGTCTCGTTGACATGGTTGGCCGAATCAGGCGGCACATTCGCCGCAACCCGACCAAGTCTTTATAACCGGAACCGCGTCAGTTGATGCGGAGCTCGGTGGACGGGGCGAACAGGTGCATCTTGGCCGGATCGATCTTGATCTTGACGGTCTGGCCGACCTTCGGCAGCGCACGCGGGTTCACGCGAACCGTGGTGAGCTTGTTCTGGTCGGACATGACCTGGGCCTCCTCGGCGGCGGAGCCGTCGGTGATGATGTTGCCGTAGATGTAGCCGTCGGAGCCGAGATCCTCGACGTTGACGACCTTCAGGGAGAAGGCGTTCGGATCGTCGGCCGGGGCCAGAGAGGCGTCCTCCGGACGGAAGCCGACGACGATCTTGCCGCCGTCCTCCGGGGTCAGCTTGTCGACGGCGTCGGCCGGCAGGTCGACGGTGTCCTCACCGATCTGGGCCTTGCCGTTGACGACCGGGTGCACGTTGATGTTCATCGACGGGGAGCCGATGAAGCCGGCGACGAAGACGTTGGCCGGGCGATCGTACAGCTCGGTCGGGGCGCCGACCTGCTGCAGGACGCCGAGCTTGATGACGGCGATGCGGTCGCCCATCGTCAGGGCCTCGGTCTGATCGTGGGTCACGTACAGGGTGGTGACGCCAAGCTGACGCTGCAGGGCGGCGATCTGGGTACGGGTCTGGACGCGGAGCTTGGCGTCGAGGTTGGACAGCGGCTCGTCCATGAGGAACACCTTCGGCTTACGCACGATGGCGCGGCCCATGGCGACACGCTGACGCTGGCCGCCGGACAGGGCCTTCGGCTTGCGGTCGAGGTACTCGGTCAGGTCGAGGATCTTCGCGGCCTCTTCGACGCGCTTGCGGATCTCCTCCTTCGGGGTGCCGGCGATCTTCAGGGCGAAGCCCATGTTGTCGGCGACGGTCATGTGCGGGTACAGCGCGTAGTTCTGGAAGACCATGGCGATGTCGCGGTCCTTCGGCTGCATGGTGGTGACGTCCTTATCACCGATGAGGATGCGGCCCTTGTTGACTTCCTCGAGGCCGGCGAGCATGCGCAGCGTGGTGGACTTGCCGCAGCCGGACGGGCCGACGAGGACGAGGAATTCGCCGTCCTTGATGTCGAGGTTCAGATCATCCACGGAGGGCTTGTCGTTGCCCGGGTAGATACGGGTGACGTGGTCGAAAATGACTTCAGCCATGGTTGTTCAATCCTTTCAGAGGCAGGTACGTGCCTCACGATCCGTTGTAAAGGGATTATTCGGTTGGTTGCTGTGCTTTGATCCGTTCGTCACCATCCATCGCATCGCTGCAACGTCGGGCGATCTGCAAACCTCAGCGTTTACTTATCCGGACCGGCGGAATCGTTTCCGTCGAACCTTCGGCTCACTATACACGTTGTTCGCGCTCACGCAAGGAAAGCGCTTTCGCATTGGCGTTTCCCGCGCGGCGCGCGGCCGGCCGATACAATCGGGAACCGGAGGCCCGCACGAGGTGCCCACGCGAGACAGGGAGGTTGGTCATGCGCGACATCAGAATCGGGGTGGTCGAGGACGACGCCTCGGCCTGCCAACAGGTCTTGGACTATCTCAACCGCTATCAGGCCGAGAACGACGGCATCCGCTTCACCGTCTCCGTATTCGACGACGGCGCGAGGATCGTCGAGAAATACGCGCCCGTCTACGACATCCTCCTGCTCGACGTCGAGATGAAGGAGATGGACGGCATGGAGGCGGCGCGGCGCATCCGCGAGCGCGACAAGACCGTCGTCATCGTGTTCATCACCGCGGCGCCGCAGTACGCGATCAACGGCTACCAGGTGGGCGCGCTGTCGTACCTGCTCAAACCGGTGCCGTGGTTCGCGTTCAACCAGGAGCTGAAACGGTCGATCGACATGGTGCACCGGCGCGGCGACGAGTCGATCCTCATCGACGTGGGCGGCGCGCAGCAGCGGCTGGAACTCGCCGACGTGCTGTACATCGAATCGATCCGGCACACGATCGTCATCCATACGCTCGGCGGCAAACTGTCGGTGACGGGCACGCTGAAATCGTTCGAGGAGCGGCTGGCGGAGAAGGATTTCTTCCGATCGAACTCCTGCTATCTGGTGAACCTGCGTCACGTGACCGGCATGGCGGACCAGGACTGCGTGCTGTCGAACGGCGAGCCGTTGCGCGTGAGCCGTCCACGCAAGAAGGCGTTCATGACCGCACTGGCCGCGTACATGGGAGGCGTGTGATGGGCGGTCTCGGCGCGACGATCACGAACGCGATGCCGGACATCCCGCGGCTGTTCACCGCGATCTGCGAGTGGGCGGCGTGCGTCACCTATCTCGCCGTGATCCACCGCCGCGTGGCCTTGCGGCGCACGGCGGCGGTCGCGGCGATCGGATTGGCGGCGATGATCGGCGTGCAGTATCTGGCCGGAGCGATGCCGCTGTGGTTCTGGACGCTCGGCATGCTGCTCGCGTTCGGCTGCATGTGGCTGATCGTGTGGCGCGGCAGCGGCGGCGGCAAACGCGAGTGCCTGTATGTGACGGCGCGTGCGTTCGTGCTCGCCGAGCTGGTCGCGTCGCTGCACTGGCAGCTTTCGACGTTCCTCACGTACGGCGTGGACCTGCCGCCGCGCCAGCCGTTCGCGACGTTGATCCTGGTCGGCGTGTACACGGTCTGTTTCGCCGCGGCGTGGGCGGTGGAACGGCGCAACTTCAGCCAGTCCGCGCCGACGACCGTCAGCGCGCAGCTGGCCGTCGGCACGGTGGCGATCACCGTGGTGACGTTCGCGATGAGCAATCTGAGTTTCGTTTCGACGAACACGCCGTTCTCCGGCAAGATCGGCCAGGAGGTGTTCTACATCCGCACGCTCGTCGACTTCTGCGGGTTCGCGATCCTGTATGCGCAGCAGGAGCAGGCGCGGCGGATGGAGGCGAGCGCGGAGCTCGCCTCCATCAACGCGCAGTTGGAGAGCCAGCATCAGGAGTATCTCGCGTCGAAGGAGAATCTGGAGTCGATCGGGCGGCTCGCGCACGATCTCAAGCATCAGATCGCCGCGTTGCGCGCCGAGGTCGATCCGGAACATGCGGCGGCCGGTTTCGAGCAGTTGGAGCGTTCGGTCGCCGAGTACAGTGCGCAGCAACATTCCGGCAATCCGGTGCTCGACGTGATTCTGACGACGAAGACGCGCGTATGCGAGGAGCGTGGGATCACGTTCACGGCGGTCGCGGACGGTGCGCTGCTGGGCGCCGCGAACATGAGTTCGATGGACATCGCGACGCTGTTCGGCAACGCGTTGGACAACGCGATCGAGGCGACGTCGCGATTGGACGATCCGGAACGACGGTTGATCCGTCTCGCCCTGTACCGGCAGGGCGCGTTCACGGTGATCCGCGTGGAGAACTACTACGACGCCGTATTGAAGAAGGATGCGGCCGGCAATCTGCGCACCACGAAACGCAACGCGACCGGCCACGGATTCGGCGTCAAATCGATTCGGCACATCGCCGCCCAATACGGCGGCGAAGTGTCGATCAAGGCCGAAGACCACTGGTTCACGCTCACCGTGCTGATTCCGGGAGCATAGAGCGGTGATGCGATAGGCCTCCCTCTGACGAGGGAGGTGGCCGCCGAAGGCGGACGGAGGGAGAGACGTCGCCGCAGGCGGCAATACGGAATCGGCCGAAGGCCGATGCGGTTTCCCCGCGACCTCATGGCCGCTCCACCTCTCTCCCCCAGTCCGCTACGCGGACAGCCCCCTCGTCAGAGGGGGCCGATTCAGAACGCCGTCACTTGTTCTTGGGCATGATCCAGAACTTGAGGAGCGGGTAGCTGACGACGACGGCGAGGAGCGTGTTCACGACGGAGGCGATTGTGCCGGCCAGCCCCGCGTTCATGCCCCAGCCTTGGCACAGCGCGGTCACGTAGCCGGGCAGCACGAGGTTCACGACGACGATCACGACGGCGAGGATCGCGTACTTCCACGCGGCGTCGTGGAAGCTGGAATCGGACTTGAACACCCACTTCATCTGCACGAAGAAGTTCACGACCTGCGCGATCACCTCGGCGAAGAGGAAGGTGAGGAAGCCGCCCACGCCGTTGCCGGATTCCGGGTAGTTGAAGATCAGGAAGTGGAACGGCGCGGTGAGCCCGAGCGCGGCGACGAACACGGCGGTGCCGATCCATGTGACCACGAAGCGGGCGATCGTGGAGATGTTCGACAGCACGTTGAACAGGATGAACTCCCAGATCGTCGGATGCGTGGCGATCCAACGGCGGATCGGGCCCATCTTCGCGAGCTCCTCGGCGGTGGGCTTGGCGGACGTAGCGGTTTCGGCGGTCTTCGTCGCGTCAGTCATGGTTGATCTCCTTCGCGGTGCGCTTGTTGGCGGATTGGTTGCGGAAGTATGCCCCGATGAGCGAGCCGAGGCCCCGGAACGTGTGCCCGTTGCCGATCTCGACGATCGCGTCGACCATGGCCGCATCGACCATGCCCTGCGTCATCTTGCTCATCGCCCGCGGCGGCATGTTGAGGATGAACAGCGTGTTGAGGTCGGGCGCGCCGGTCTTCTCGCGCACGCTCGCCTCCCGCTTCTTGAGCGTGTTCGCGACGGTCTTCGCGATGAATCCGCGCGAACCACTCCAGCTCGAGATCGGATCGTTGACGCCGAACGTCGTCGCCCCGTTGCGGCCGGAGCGCGCGATCACGTCGTAACCGAACAGCGCGGCCGTCTCGGCGTCGGTCACGTGCTTGACGTCGCCGGTCAGATAGTGGCCGAGCGCGGGGTCGGGGCCGGTCGCGTCCACGTCGCCGGCGACGGCGAACGACTCGCTCAACGGCAGCGTCTCGGCGTCGAAGCCGACCGACAGCGTCCACACGCCCGACTCGGTGCGCCACGCGCCGGCGCCGTCGCGCGCGGCGGCGTCGAAGTGGCGGAACGTGTACCGGTCGAAGTCGATGCGCACGTCGCGCGTCTCGTGCGCGGCGAGCGTCACCTTCGCGAATCCCTTGAGCTCGCGCGCGGGGCGCAGCACGCCGGCGGCGCCGGAAGCGCCGTCCGCGCCGGCGTGCGCGCCTGCCGCGCCGCGCGACGGGCCGCCCACGTACAGCTGGACGACGGTCGCGCCGGCCACGTCGGAGTCGTTGGAGACGGTCACGGTGACGCCGGTCTCGTCGGCGACGAGTCCCGTCATCGTGAACGCGGCGTAGGACAGGCCGTAGCCGAACGGGAAGCGGACAGGCACGCCCGCAGTCTCGTAGTAGCGGTAGCCGACGAACGGCCCCTCACGGTAGACGGCGTCGCGGCCGGTCGCCGGGTACCAGCCGGCGGACGGGCAGTCGTCGTAGCGCATCGGCCACGTTTCGGCGAGATGGCCCGACGGATTGACCTTGCCGGTGAGCGCGCGCACGGTGGCGGACGCGCCCGCCTGTCCGGACAGTCCGATGTAGAGGATCGCGGCGACGTCGTCGTGCCACGGCAGTTCGACCGGGGAGCCGGCGACGAGCACGACGACGATCGGCTTGCCGGTCGCGGCGAGCGCGGCGATCAGATCGTTCTGCGCCTGCGGGATGGCCATCGTCGCACGGTCGAGGCCTTCGGATTCGCTGCGTTCGTCAAGGCCGACGACGGCGAGCGCGACGTCCACGTCGTCGCGCGAGACAAGGTCGACGGCCTCGCGCACGAGTTCCGGCTTCACGGCTCCCTGACGGTCGTAGCCGGGCGCGTAGCCGGCGACTTCGGCGACGTCGGACTTGCCGAGTTCGTCGAGGATGTTCTCTTCGCGCGTGGCGTTCACCTTGGACGAGCCGGAGCCTTGGAATCGCGGGGTCTTCGCCATGTCGCCGACAACGGCGACGCGCGCGCCCGGGCGGAACGGGAGCGCGGGGGCGCCGTCGGTGCCGCTGGTGCCCACGGACGCGTTCTTCAGCAGGACCATCGAGCCTTCGGCGACGCGGCGCGCGACCTCGTGATGCGCCTTGATGACGGATTCGTCGAGCAGGTCGTCGCGGCCGACGCCGTCGAGGCGCGTGCGGCCCGCGACCTTCGCGACTTCGCGGGCGCGGGCGTCGAGGTCCGCCTCGGAGAGCGTACCGGCGGCGACGGCGCTTTCGAGTTCGCGCACGGACGTGAATCCGGGACTCGGCATCTCGAGCGAGCCGCCCGCCTTGACGGCGGCGACGGCCGAGTTGGAGCCGCCCCAATCGGAGACGACCATGCCGTCGAAGCCCCATTCGTCGCGCAGGATGTCCTGCAGCAGATGCTTGTTCTCGTGCGCGTAGACGCCGTTGATCTCGTTGTAGGAGGTCATGATCGTCATCGGCGCGGCCTCGCGCACGGCGATCTCGAATCCGGTCAGGTAGATCTCGCGCATCGTGCGCTCGTCGATGACCGAGTTGGAGGCCTGGCGGCGCAGCTCCTGGCTGTTGACCGCGAAATGCTTCGGGCAGGCGGAGACGCCGTTCGACTGGATACCGCGGATGAGGCCGGCGGCCATGCGGCCGGCGACGATGGGATCCTCCGAGTAGTACTCGAAGTTCCGGCCGCATAGCGGGTTGCGTTTGATGTTGAGGCCGGGACCGAGCAGCACGTTCACGTCGAGGTCGTGCGCCTCGCGGCCGAGGGCCTCGCCCATCCGTTCGGCGAGCGCCGGATCCCACGATCCGGCGACGGTGCCGGCGGTCGGGAAGCAGGTGGCGGGCTTGGAGGCGCCGAGGCCCAGATGGTCGCCTTCGCCGAGCTGGCGTCGCACGCCGTGGGGGCCGTCGCTCATCACGAAGCTGGGCACGCCGGCGCGGTCGTTGCCGCGGGAATCCCATTCGGATCCGCCGGACAGCATCGCCGCCTTCTCGGCCACCGAAAGCTCTTCGAGTTCCATGTCACTCTCCCTTGCAGTGATTGGCTTGTTCGTTCGATTTCTTCATCGTTGTTGCTTCGATTCAATCAGGATTCGCGGGCGCGTGGGGCGGCGTGCACACAACCTGTCGTTTCCTCCGCACGAATGGCACGCAGGCTCTTACGGAACGATCCACGCATACCACTTCTCAAAATTCTTAAGAAGTTCACTGTATTACTTCTCAAAATTTTTAAGAAGTGATACCGTAAAGGTTGCGACGATAAACGTATGAGAGGAACGAGGCGACCATGGTTCCGGACAATCCGCGCGAATCCTATGCCATGCTGGTACGCGAGGCCATGCGCCTCGACATCCCCACCCCCTCGCGCCGCGACGAGGTGATTCGTCAACTCGACAAGCCCGCCATGTTCAACATCGTGCACATCATCACCGGCATCCGGCGTTGCGGCAAGACGTTCTACCTGTTCCAGAAGATCCATGACCTGCTGGCCGCCGGAGTGCCGCGCGACCGCATCCTCTACTTCAATTTCGCCGACGACCGCCTGCTGCCGATGCCGGATGACGTGCTCGACGACGTCGTCAACGAGTACTGGCGTCAGGTGCCCGAAGCGCGAAGCGAAGGCGCGTACCTGTTCCTCGACGAGGTGCAGGAATGTGCGAACTGGCAGGGATTCTGCCAACGCATCACGGAACATGAGAAGGTGACGCTGGTCATCACCGGCTCATCATCGAAACTGTCCAGCGAGGAGATTGCCACGAACTTCCGTGGTCGATCGCACGCGCACGCGATGATGCCACTGTCGTTCCGGGAATACTGCACGTTCCGCGGCATCGCCGTGCCGGATGCCGTTCCGGACGGCCACGGCGAATCCGATGATGCTTCCGCAGTGATTAAAGTGATTAATGAGGCGTTCTCGCCACAGGAGATCACCGGATTCGAAGGCGCATACGAACGCTATTTGGTCGAAGGGGGATTCCCCGGTGTGCAACGGCTGATCGAGCCGGATCGCGTCGAGATGCTGCAAAGCTACATGCGCGACGTGGTGGCGCGCGACGTCGCGGAACAGTTCGGACGAGAGAACATCGCGATGGCCACGCAGACCGCACTCTACCTATTGCGCAACACGGCGTGCGAGCTGTCCGTCAACGCACTCGTCGCCGCATTGAAAGCCACCGGCTGGAAAGTGTATTGGGACAAAGTCAATACGCTGCTGGAACTGTTCAAGCAGGCGTATCTGGTCTACGAGCTGCCCGAATACCGCACGGCGCTCAAACCGGGCAGCACCAGCGTGCCGAAGATGTACGCGGTCGATCAGGGCATGGCCTACGCGGTTTCCCGCGCGAACCAGCAGGATCTCGGCAAACGATTGGAGACGGCCGTGTTCTGCGAACTGCACCGCCGGACCGCCGGACGCAGGACGGAGGCTGTGACGTCCTACACCATGCCCGGCCCCAAGCAGGAGAAGGTCGACTTCCTGGTCGGCGACGCCCTCGCCGCCGAACCATACGCGCTGTATCAGGTGACCGCGGACATGACCGCCACGAAGACGCGGAACCGCGAGATCGGCTCGTTGGCCGCGGTCATGGCACGCACTCACCTCGGTTCCGGAAGCATCCTGACGTTGCATGATGAGGAGACCGTCGCGGTCGAAGCCGGCACGATACACGTCATCCCCGCATGGAAGTGGTCGCTGATGCGGTGATGCGGTACGTCAGACCGGGAAGGCGGCGAAACGATTTGGCCAATCGTGGCGGAGATGGATGGACTTGGAGCCCTGTTCGCGGCCCGTACCCGAACAACTACGAGAAAGGCCCCTATTGCCATGCTTTCACCTCTCTACGGAAATACAACGCAATCCGATTGAGCTGATTGAGGCGCCGTCGCATTCCGTCTCCGTCCCCGACTATCGAGGTAACCGGATGCGGATGCGCCAGGTTCCGTTGCGGGTTTCGTGGGATAGGGTGCCGCCGTGGCGCTCGACCTGTTCACGCAGGAGGGCGAGGCCGAAGCCCGATCGCAGAGTCCGCCGGCCGGCGTGTGCGGCGGTGCCGGCGGGCACGCCGCCACCGTCACGCACGCCGTCACCGGCGGCATGGTCCGTGACGCCGTTGCTCTGCTCGATGATGATGGCACCGCCGTCACGACCGCCGTCACGACCGTCGTCGCGCCCGCCCTCGCACCGCACCGTCAGCCGGTACGGCACGGTCGAGTCCGCATGACGGGCGATATTGGCGCATACCTCCTTGCCGCACGTGCGGATCAGTCGCGCCATGCCCGGAGCGATCCGGCGGCCGTCGACGTCCACCGTCATCATCCCGCGGAATCCCAGATTCCGTAGCCGCCGCTCCTGCCGCCCGAAATACCGGGCGACATCCGACGCGGCCGCACCCGCCGCAGCCGCCACACCCTCCGCACCCGCCGACGTCCCATCGGCCTCGGACAGCAGACGGATGACCTCATGGGTGTTGTCCAAAGCCGCGAGGGACAGCCGGTTGATGTCCCTCATCAACGCACGGCCATCCCCCGAATCCCCCGAATCACCGGAATCACCCGAACCAACGGAATCACCCGAACCAACGGAACCAACGCGACCACGCGCACCATCGGCACCGCCGTACTCCCCCTCTCCCGCGCTCTGCGACAACAGCGCGATCGCGGACAATTCCCCGGTGACGGCGTCGTGCAGCGCACGCCATCGCATGCCGTGGACGGCCAGATCGTCGTCGACCGGCCTCAGCGCCGTTTCGCCTGATTCCATTTGACCAGCGCCTCCCCCAACGTCCGTGCGTTCAGTTTGATGCGCGCGTGCCGCGCGTGGGATCGTGCGGTGGGCGGCTGGATGCCGAGCCGTCGCGCAATCTCGTTGAGGTTGAGCCCCTGCGCGCTCAGGTTGAGCACTTCCATCTCCGGCCAGGTCAGCGTCGCCGCCGGTTCGGCGGGCGTGCGGCGGATGCGTGGGAACGCCGTCCCGGCGTCGTCGAACCGCACGTCGGGCGCGGCCTGCGACGGCACCGTTCCGCCGGCGGCCACGATCCGTATCGCCCGTTGCAGGTCGCGCATGTCCGTTTTGCCGATGATGCCCTGCGCTCCCGCCTCAGCCGCGTCCGATGCGTACAGTTCGATCGGGTATGAGGTGATGGCGAGCATCGGCGGGCGCGGCGCGGCGGACCGGATGAGACGGCACAGCAGCGGGCCGGGCATGTCCGCAAGCCCCATGTCGACCAGCAGCACGTCGGGGCGGTCGTCGTCCTCCACGCATCTGACGAACGCCTCCCGACCGGCCGTCGCCTCCCACGCCAGCCGCATGCCCGCCATCCGCGGGATGATCGCGCGTAGCGCGTACAGGGTGATGGCGTCGTTGTCGACGATGCCGACCGAGACGATCGTCCCGCCGCCGTCACCGTTTCCACGCACCTCATCGGACCGTTCCATAATCCGCAGTGTATCGCCGATTCCCACGCGGCGACGGGCGGCGGCACCGTGCGCGCGACGGTTCATCATCAAACGTTGACGGGACGCTTCGATGCGGGCGACGCCGGCCGCCGTCACGACAAACGTTGATGCCTTCGGGCGTATGCGACGACGTCGCGGAACGCCACGGATACGCTGGAATCACGGATACGGCATCCGACGGAAAACAACGGAAACGACGGACGATGAAGGAGTCCTCCCATGTTCGGCCATGACACGCATCTTCCGGCGACGGCGCGCACGCTGATGCGCGCCATGCTCGCCTTCTGCACCGCGGTCGTGCTCTGCACGGCCGCTCCTTCCGCGGCATCGGCGCTCGACCGCACCGGCACGCTTCCCGTCACGGCGCTGCGCGACGCCTCCTGTCTCGGCAGCGATCCGATCGCGCTGGCGTCCGCTCCCGGCGGCCGGTTCCTGTTCGCGATCGACAAAGGCGGCACGGTCTGCCGAATCCGCATCACGGACCTGTCCGCGGACGGCACCGCACAGGTGGACGGCGGCTTCGCCACGTCCCGACCGCACGTCGAGTTCACGCCGGATGGCAGGACGATGCTCGTCAACGGCGCGAACGGCATCGCCGCAATCGGCGTCGACGATCTCACGGTCACATTGCATCCCTCGACCGGAAGCGACTACATGCTGTCGCCGGACGGCGCGCGTATCGGCGTGATCGAACCCGATGTCACCGGCGGCGACGTTGCGCCGCGCTCGTGGACGTTGCACACGTTCGCGGCGGCAGGCGGCGAGAACGTCGCCGCCGTCCCGCTGCGATACGCCGACGACGGCGACGCTGGTACCGCCGCCGCGATCCGCGACGTCACGCCGTACACGACGAACTCGGCCGGGACAGTATGGTTCGTCGGCGTCGATGATGCGGACGGAACCGACGATACGGGCGATGGCGGTGATACGGGCGACGACGACGCTGCCGCCGGACGGTCGTTGCGGCTGATGGCGGTCGACGTCGCCACCGGCGTGATGGACGATATCGCGAACGACGTGTCGCCGACCGTCTACGCCACCGGGACCACGGACCGCCACGCGCTGTACGTGGGCACCGCCGATTCGCGGGTGCTGGCGATCGACGTCGACGCTTACGAGCATTCCGGCTCGGGCTCGGACACCGGCTCGGGCAAGACGACGGTGGTGCACACGATGTTCGGACGGCACCTGCCGCTCGACCGCATCCTGCTCGCGCCGAGCGGCGCACGCTTGCTCGTCGGCATGACGAACGGCAGACTCGTCGTCGACGAAGGCACCATGCAGTGGCTGGAGACGGGCGATCTCGTCTCGGCCATCAATCCGGACGGCACGCTGCTGTACTCGATCGACCACGGAAACGGTGACGCGATCGCACTCCGTGTGAACACGTTCGACAGGAACGATCCCACGGTCACGCGCACGCTGACGTTCGAGACCGCCGACGGCACTGGTGATTCCGGTCTTTCCGGTGCGGCGACCGGCCATGCGGCAGGCTGGACGTTCTCGCAGGACGGCGGCATCTGGTACGTGCTGCTCGCCTCGGCAACCGATTCCGCGCAACCGGCCGCGCTGCTCGCGATGGACGTCTCCCCGTTCACCGCGGAATCCGTGAGCCGGTCGACTACGGAAGGCGACGGGCGGCGGCCGCTCAGCACGACGACGATCGCCATCGTCGCCGCCGTCGCGGCGCTGCTGGTCGTGGCGATCATGATCGTGCGCCGGCGAACGGACTGGTGAGACGTAGCACGCGAGAGAACGGCCTATGCACACAACTTCTCAAAAATTTTGAGAAGTTTATGGCGTAACTTCTCAAAAATTTTTAGAAGCAACGAAGCGGCCGCAGGCGGCGGGAGCGCATCGGCCAGTAACCGATACTGCGTCTCCCGCGGCCTGCGGCCGCTTCTCTCTCCCGGTCAGCCTGTGGCTGACAGCTCGACCGTCAGAGGGGGCCGAGGGCTGCTGACTACTTCGTGGCCTTCACGGCGCGGCGGGCGAGGTAGCGCTTGATGGTGAGGACCTCGAGTCCGATCGCGAGGACGGCGGTCACGCCCCAGACCACGTAGGAGATGGTCTTCCAGATCGGGGTGGCGACGTCGGGCTCGCCGTTCTCGTACAGCCAGCTGTTGGCGGCCGTGTAGAGGATGTTGTGCGAGGCGGTGCGCATCGCCTTGACCGAGGTGGCGGACTTGTCGGTGATGTGGTTCGTCACGTCGGTGGTGGCGAGCATCAGGTCGTTGCCGCCGCGGATCGCGCGGTCGCCGCTCTGGTAGCCGTAGCCGCCGAAGTAGTCGGTGAGGACCATGCCGCGGAAGCCCCACTCGTCACGCAGGACGGTGTTGAGCAGTCCGGAGTGCGAGCCGGCCCACTCGGTGCCGATGTAGTTGAAGGCGCTCATCACGGCGCCCGCGCCGCCTTCCTTCACGCTCATCTCGAACGGCTTCAGGTAGATCTCGCGGATCGACTGCTCGTTGGCCCAGGTGTTGAGCTCGCTCAGTCGGTTCGTCTCCTGGTCGTTCAGGGCGAAGTGCTTCATGAAGGCGTACACGCCCTTGGCCTGCGCGCCGGCCACCTGCTGGGAGGCCATCACGCCGGACAGGTAGCCGTCCTCGGAGAAGTACTCGAAGGTACGGCCGGCGAACGCGTTGCGGTGGATGTTCATGGCGGGGGCATACCAGCCGGCCACGTGCATGTCGTGGGCCATGTCGCCGATGCCGTCGCCGAACTGGCGGGCCAGATCCTTGTTCCACGTGCACGCCACGGAGGTGGAGGACGGGAAGCCGATGGAGCCGACGCCGGTGAAGTTGTTGTTCAGGGAGGCGGGGCCGTCGACGTCGGTCAGGGCGATCTTGCCGACGGAGTTCACGGCCTGCGTGCCGTAGCCGCCGAAGGCGATCAGGTTGTCCATCTGGTCGAAGGTCAGCTGGTCGAGCAGCTTGTCCCACAGCGGATCGTCGTAGTCCTTGCCGGTGAGGTCGGCCAGACGCACGCCGTTCTTCGCGCCGGTGGTCGGCATCTGGTCGGAGTCGTCGTTCGTCTCGGACGGCTTGTAGTTCGACAGGTTGCGGAACTTGGCCTTGAGGTCGGCGGACAGCGTGTAGTTCGTCGGCTTGGCGGTCGCCTGCTTGTAGTTGGCGAAGTGGTCGGCACGGGACAGGTAGGTGATGCCCTGCTCCTCGCCCTCGGCGTCGTCGAACACGTTGGTCGCGACGGTCTTGTCACCCGAGTGCGTGTTGGACTTGGAGTCGTAGGTGATCGTCTTGTCGACGGTCACGGTCTTCTCGTCGATCGTGGTGTGCGAATCGGACTGGATGGAGATGCCGTAGTCGCCCGCCTCGAGCACGTAGGCCTTCGCGGTCTTGGAATCGTAGGAGGCCATGTCGTCATCGTCGAACGAGATCTTCACGGTCTCGGATTCGCCGGGCTTGAGCTCCTTGGTCTTCTCGAAGGCGACCAGGTTGGCGCTGGCCTTCTCGATGCCGCCGTTGGTGTACGGCGGGTCGAAGTACGTCTCGACGACGTCCTTGCCGGCCTTGTCGCCGGTGTTGGTGACGGTCACGTCGAAGGAGACCTTGCCGTCGGAGTACGTCACGTCGCCCATCTTCTGGTCGAAGGTGGTGTAGCTCAGGCCGTAGCCGAACGGGTACTGCACGTAGTCGTCGTAGTCGATCGCGCCTTCGTCGGCCGCGGTCTCCCAGTACTTGTAGCCGACGTAGATGCCTTCGACGTAGTTGACGAACGCCGGGGAGGTCTTGCCCTCCTCGAAGTTCTCGGTGGCGAACTCCTTCATGTTGTCGTACTTGAAATCACCGGCGTTGTTGTAGCTCGGCTGCTGGGTGAGGTCCTTGACGAAGGTGTCGGAGGTCCTGCCGGACGGGTTCACGTCGCCGGCGAGCACCTCGCCGAGCGCGGAGAAGCCGGTCTGGCCGGCGGGCGGGCACCACAGCACGGACTTGATCTGCGGGTAGTTGTCGACGAAGCCGAGCTCGAAGGTGTTGGCGCCGTTGTAGACGACGGTGACCTTGTCGAAGTTCTTGGTGACCAGGTCGATCATGTCCTTCTCGGTCTGGCTGAGCTCGAGGAAGCTGCCGCCCTTCTGGAAGTCCTTGTAGTCCTTGGAGTTGTCGTGGTAGGTGATGCCCTTGGCGGTCATGTCCTTCGGCAGGTCGGCGCCCTCGCCGCCGACGCGGGTGATGACGACCACGGCCTCGTCGGAGAAGGCCTTGGCATCGGAGATGAGCTTGCTCGAGTACTGCTTGGCCGGCACTTCGGGCAGGGTCCAGTCCTGCTCGGCCATGGCCACGACCGGACGGTCCTTGCGGTAGTCGGTGTACAGCTTGCTCAGTTCGGTGTTGGTCTCGACGCCCGCCTGCTTGAGGCCGTCGAGGATGGAGGTGGTCTTGTAGGACTGGTTCATCGAGCCGGAGCCGGTGCCGCCGTAGACCGGGTTCGTGGAGCCCCAGCCGAACACGTTGACCTTCTTCGAGGCGAGCGGCAGGTTGGAGTCCTCGTTCTTCAGCATCGTGATCGCCTCGGACTGGATCTCCTTGGCGAGCTTGTTCGCGTTGGAGATCGTGGTCTCGGACAGCGTGTACTTGGTGGCGGTCGCGCTGTTGAGCAGCGAGGCCAGCGGGCCGAACAGCATCATGGACACGGCCACGACCACGGCGACCAGGAACACGATCCACGATTCGGAATGCACGAGTTTGCGGGTGGCGACGTTCTTCACCGTCTTCTTGTTCACGCCGATGGTCAGCGCGAGCGCCAGCACGAACACCACGCCGATGGCGATCAGCTGCGGCGCGATCGAAGCGATGACGTTCATCACGTCGCTCCAGTTGATGCTCAGCATCGTTCTCCTCCTTGATTCTGCTTTCATCCGACACGTCGTCGATGTCGTTATCCCCGATTGTGCACGACCGCCGCGGGCCACGCCGCCCGCTCACCCCATCCTGTCGTTTCGCATGCATATTCTGCACGCCCGCCCATTCCCCGCACGCATGGGCGGCACGGCCGACCGGCACATATATACCGGCATGCCAGGCCCAAGGATAGGATGGGCGGTATGAGTGATCTGACGGCGTTGAATCTGGAACCGGGCGAAGTGGTGGGCGGCTATACGCTCGTCTCCCGCCTGGGTTCCGGCGCGATGGGTTCGGTATGGCGCGTGCTCGACGACGGCGGTCAGGTGTACGCGATGAAGATCCTGCGCGATTCGCTCGCCGAGGACGGTTCGTCCGATGATCTCTCCGGCGATGGCGCGGCGGCCAGTCCGGGCGCCCCCGGCTCCCCTGCCTCCCGCCGCCCCGCGCAGGACCCGAACCTCAAGGAGAACGTGACGCCGCGCGAGCGTCTGCGCCGCGAGGCCCTCGCGTTGAAGAAGGTGAATCATCCGGGCGTGTGCGGCATCGTCGACATGGAGCTCGACGACGCCCTCGCGTTCATCGTCACCGAACTCATCGAAGGCAGGAATCTCAAGGACGACGTCGCCGCGAACGGCAAATACGTGGGCGACGATCTGGAACGGCTCGCGCGCAAGCTGATGGAGGCCGTCAAGGCCGTGCACGCGGCCGGCATCGTGCACCGCGACATCAAACCGACGAACGTGATGGTCTCCGCGTCCGGTCCGGTGCTCGTCGACTTCGGCATCGCGATGGGCGAAGGCGAAAGCCACGTGACGCGCACGGGCCTCGTGATGGGCACGCCCGGCTTCATCGCGCCGGAGATCATCGACGGCGCCGATTCGAGCGAGGCGACGGACTGGTGGTCGGTCGCCTCCGTGCTCGCGTTCGCCGCGATCGGCGAACCGGTGTTCGGCACGAAGCCGCTGATGGCCGTGCTGGAACGCGAGGCGAGCGGCAACGCGAACCTCGCCGGGCTGCCCACGCACACGCTCACCGCGTTCCGCAGCGCGCTCAATCCCAATCCGCGCCGCCGCTGCACTCCCGACCAGCTGCTCCACGCGATCGCGCTGGACGCGCTCAATCCCGTGAATTGGGATGACGACGGCTTCGGCGGCGATTCCGCGACCGATGCGACCGGCGCGACCGGCAACGGCGCGACCGAGGTGATGCGCCCTTTTGACGGCGGCCCCAACGCGGCGACCAGAGTGCTCGGCGCAGGCGGCACGAACGGCACCGGCGACGCGACCGGGACTCCCGGCGCGAGAACGCCCGGCGCGACCGCCACATTGCCGGCGACGTCGGTGATGCCGTCGTCGATGCGCGGTGCAGGCGTGCCGTCCACGTCGCCCATGCCACGCACGGCCACCGGCCGCGCGGCATGGCGCGACGACGCGGACGACGGCGTCGACGCGACGCGCGCGCTGACGCCGGACCAGTGCACGGTCACGCTGCCCAGCGACGTGCTCGGTCCGGGCGACGCGGCGAATCCGCCGCTCATCCCGGCCGCCGGTGCGGGTTCCGCCGCAGTCGCCGGCGCGAATCCGAACAATCCGACCCAGAACACGAACCCGAACCGCACGCCGCGCACGGCCACCGGCCGCGCGACGGCGGCGCGCGTGGCGGCGGCCGGCGACGACCAGTCGCCGCTGCAGCGCGTGGCGGACGCCTCGAACCGTACCGGCTCCTCCCTGCCTCCCGCCTACGTGCCGACCTCCTCGCGCGACATTCCGATCGTGACGCCGAAGCCGAAGGGCGACGTCCCGGCGTTCCTGCGCGACCAGCCGGACGCGACGGCGGTGATGCCGCAGAACATGCAGCCGCCGGAACCGCCGCGGCCGCCGGCCGAGCTGCTGCCGCCGCAGTACGAACCGCCGCAGCCGGAATACGTCCAGCCGGATTTCGCGCAGCCGGGGTACGAGACGCCCCAATCGCAGTACGGCCGCAACGCGGCGAATCCGAACGCGCCGCAGCATCGCAACACCGCCGACTCGCGGCGGGCGCAGTACCTCGAGCAGGGCGTGGCCGTCCTGTGCATGATGGCCGTCGTACCGGCGGTCGCCGCGGTGTTCCAACCGCTGATCGGCCTCGCCGTGGCGGCGGCGCTGATGTGGCTGCTGTTCACCGTCGGGTACAGCACGGAGGCGCAGATCGAGCGCGAAAGCCGCCGCGGCGGCATGCGCAAGGGCTCGGATTCCGCGTTGCGCGTCGTGCAGCTGCCGTGGCATCTGCTCAAAGGGCTGCTCGCCGCGCTCGGCCGATCCGTACAGTTCGCGATCATCGACCTCGCCGGCGTGGTCGCCGCGACCGCCGCCCTGCAGCTGCCGTGGGCGATGACACCGCTGCCGGACGGCATGTGGCCGTACGAACTGCCGTGGCTCACCGACGGACCGTTCACGACGACCGGATTGGCGCTGGCCGGCATGGCCGCGATCGCATGGATCCTCACCACGCTCTGGCCGAGCAGCGGCATGCTGCGCCTCGGCGCGGGCGCGATACGGCGGTAGCGCGGCCCCGCAGTTCATATGGAGTTCAATCAGCGACGGGCGTATATGTCGATTCGTGGGCTAGACTGACCCTCAGATCAGTCATCAGAGATCAGTCATTCAGTGGTTGGGAAAGGATCGTCTCGCATGGCCACGAAAGCGAACAACACCAAACAGCGCAAGACCCGCGCCGCCCGTCGCGCAGCCGAGGAGGCCGCGGCGAAGGCGCGCGCCGAGCAGGCGGCGAAGGAGCGCAGGCAGCAGACCATCATCGGCGCGATCGTGATCGCCGTGGTCGTCGCGCTCATCGCCGTCGCCGGCATCGCGATCTGGCGTTCGCACGTCGCCTCGCAGAACTCCGGCGCGAACCTGACCGTCGACCAAGCGTACGCGAAGCTGCAGGAGGTCTCCGACAAGCCGTCCGTCGCCGACAAGAAGGGCGGCGTCATCGTCTCGAAGGACGGCGTGGGCGAGAAGGTCGACGGCGTGCCGACCGTCGAGGTGTACATGGACTTCATGTGCTCCGGCTGCGGCAACTTCGAGCGCGCGTCCGGCGCGACGCTGGAGAAGCTCGTCGAAGCCGGCCAGATCAACCTCGACCTGCACCCGATGTCGTTCGGCGACACCTGGAGCCCCGACAAGTACTCGACGCGCGCCGCGAACCTGCTGCTCACCATCGCCGAGCAGGACAAGGACGCTTCGCACATCCTCGGCTTCATCCAGAACATGTACGCCGCCGACTTCCAGCCGGCCGAGAACTCCGGCGTGAAGACCTCCGACGACAAGATGCGCCAGCAGGCGATCAAGGCGGGCGTCTCCAAGAAGGTCGCGAACGCCGCGAGCGTCGACAAGTACACGGCATGGCTGGACGCGATCGACACGTACAACCCGAAGCGTTCCGAACTGTTCAACGTGTCCGGCAGCTACAAGGGCCAGATGACCACGCCGACCGTGCGCATCAACGGCAACTACTGGGATATGAACCAGCTGTCCACCGCGGGCATGACCTCCAACGAGGGCCTCGTCGCCGCGCTGGGACTCACCGACGACCAGGTCGGCGTCGAAGGCCAGCTCCCCTCGATCGGCGCCAGCGGCAAGCCGATCTCCATCACCACCGGCAAGTAAGCCAAGAGGACTAGGGCGGGCCGCTTCCGGCACCCCCTCGGTCCCGCTTCGCGGGACAGCTCCCCCTGAAGGGGGGGCGCGGGGAGACGAGTGCACGAAGTGCATCCGCTGTTCTTTGCTCCCCCTTTCAGGGGGAGCTGGCGGCCGCAGGCCGACTGAGGGTGCTGGCGCTCGTCCGCTGGTAACTGCTATGCTGGGTTTCCGCGTGCGCGACACACTG
Source organism: Bifidobacterium sp. LH_419 (assembly GCF_056356955.1). Lineage (NCBI taxonomy): Bacteria > Bacillati > Actinomycetota > Actinomycetes > Bifidobacteriales > Bifidobacteriaceae > Bifidobacterium > Bifidobacterium sp. LH_419. The sequence continues at coordinate 413 of NZ_JBKEVG010000017.1, read as the reverse complement.
TTGCGTGCCACGCCTCTTTAGCTCAGATGGCCAGAGCGGCCGCCTTGTAAGCGGCAGGTCGTCGGTTCGATCCCGACAAGAGGCTCGTCATGCGTGAAAAAGGCGTATACTGTGTGATGCGCCGGGGGCGCGCAGGAAATACTTAACACGGGTAAGTCGTCTAGGAGCCTTCCCCCGATTATGGCTTCCTGGACAGGGCAGGAGAGTCCCCCAACCATCTCCTTGCCTTGATAATAGGGGGCGGGAACTTCCCCTTCTCTCCCGCCCCCTTTTTCTTTTTCTTTGCAGATGGTGCGCTAGGGTTATAGGAACCAAACGTGGTGTTTTAGAAATCCCGGGCGTGGTGTGGATGCTGTCGCAGGATTTCCGTTGTCTTCCTTTCCTTTTGCATCCAGGCCGAAGCTCGATGGATG